>NZ_JBEOSD010000024.1:0-70021 GCF_040302735.1 Streptomyces sp. NPDC097619
CGGTCATGAACACCGCGTGCGGCAGGCCCCAGGCGTTCACGTGGAACTGGGGGACCACGATCAGCGCGGTGTCGGCGGCGGGCCCTCGGTCGTTTCCCGGGTCCCCCCTCGGCCCTCAGGCGTCCCCGGGGCCGCCTTGCGGGCCGTGACCGACCGGATGACCGTCGTGCGGGCCGTGCGTGCCGTGCAGACCGGCCCCGGCCCCGTCGTGCGGGTCGTCGTGGCCCTCGGGCACGGGGCCTTCGAGGATCCCGGACTGGGCGATCAGGTAGCCCAGTTGGGCCCGGCTGCCGCTGCCCAGGTAGCTGGCGAGCTTGGCGATGTGCGCCCGGCAGGTCCGTACGTTCATTCCGAGCCGGCGCGCGATCGCCTCGTCCACGTGGCCCTCGACCAGGAGTTGGGCGATCGAGCGCTGCACCCCGGAGATGCCCGAGGGGGTGGGGTCGTAGGGAACCTGCTCGGTGAGCGGGGTGGCGCGGTGCCAGAGGGACTCGAAGACCTTGATGAGGTAGTCGACCAGCCCCGGGTGGCGGAGCTCCAGGGCGACGCTGCGGTCATCACTGGCCGGAATGAAGGCAACCGTTCGATCGAAAACAATCAGCCGTGGGATGAGCTCCTCAAGTGTCCTGATTTCCACCTTGCCGGCCGAAATGCGGTCCACGTAGGCCAGGGTGCCCGGACTGTGTCGGACGGTGTGTTGGTAGAGGGTCCTTATGCTGACACCGCGGTCGGTCAACGGCTGGTCGCGCTGGAGGGCCTGGGTCAGGGCCCGGACACTGCGACCGCCCCCGGGCTGGATGGTCAGCATCTCCGTGGCGCAGCCGGTGGTGGCGAGGTTGAGGGCCGCGTTGATGCGGTCGAAGCCCTCGTGCACCGTGATGGCGTGCGTGCTGGGCGGGGTCTGGGCGCTCAGGGCGAGGAATGGCTCGAAGACTTCGGTCAGTTCGATCGAGTACCGGCGCCGGTCCTGGATCTCCCGTTCGAGGGGATGCAGACGCTGGGCGAGGGCGATCGACGGGGGAACCGGCCGGAGCAGTTCGGCGTCATCCGGATCGGGGTGCAGGAGGGCGAATTCCAGCAAGCACGGGGCGGGCCTGACCTCCGCCCGGGCGATCCGGCCGGTGCTCAACGCGCTCGCGTAGAGCCGTGCCCCCTCGTCGCACAGGTCGGCGACCGAGTGGGGATGTGTCGGCTTTGTGCTGTTGATAGGCAAATCTCCACCCCCCAGGGTCCTGAACATGCAAGAACATGATGCATCGTCCCTGTGGCATTGACGTGCCCGAATGAGCCATCGTCTTGTCCGCGGGGGAGAGGATTTCATCAAGTGAGGACGAAGCCGACCATGTACAAGAGAATGCTTCGCTCGACGCTTGCCACTGTCATCTTCTCGGCCGTGGCCTTCGGGGGGGTTATCGGGGCGAGCCTGGGGGCCCTGGGGACTCTGGAGAGCCCGCCGGACAGTGGCTGGGACAGCTCCCGCGCCGCGGAGCTGACCAGCGGATGGCGATCGGACTCCACCCTTTCCCCGGAGGCTCTGGTATGACCCCCGACGACCGCACCTTCCGCCGCGAGATGGCTTCCGCTTACCGCTCCGGCTGGCAGTTCGTCGACCTCGTGACGGCGATCCCACATCCCGGTGACTCCCTGATGGTCACCCTGTTCGGCCAGCCGATCGTCGTCGTCCGCGAGGAGGACGAGGACGTCCGCGCCTACCGCTGCCTGCGCAGGCCGCGCGGCGCGCCGCAGCCCGTGCGCTGCGAGGTCCGCTACGGCATGGTCTTCGTCAACCTCGATCAGCGTGACCACCAGCTCTTCGAACCCGACATCACCACCGCCACCCCCCGCAGTGCCTGACGCGATTCCCCCGTCGTCACAGATCGCTCAGGCGCTACCCCCACACAACGGCGCCATCGTGGACCTGAACACGATGGCGCCGTTGTGATGCCCCTGTCCATGCGCGGACCGGCCAATCCCCGCGGATCCGCGGGGCGCCGACACCGCCCGCGCGGGCCCGTGACGCGCCCCCGCCGGGCTCTGCCGCCGCCCGCGCCGGGACTTCCCGTGACCGCCGTGCGCCGCCCCGCGCCCCGCCAGGCGCGCCGCCGGGCGGAAGGCACGCCCTAGCCGCGGCCCATGGCGCGGTCGAGCCTGATCTCCAGCACCACCCGGTCCGGATTGGGCGACGGGGTCCGCTGGTAGCGCTCCGCGTACCGGGCCACCGCCTCGGCCACCGCGGCCTCCTCCGTGCGGATCACCGCGTGCCCCTCCAAGGTGGCCCAGCGCTTGCCCTGCATCTGGCAGACCGCCGCGCGGGCCGTGCCCGGCGCCGCCGCGAGCACGTTGCGGATCTTCTTGCTGTGCCGGCTGCTGATCACCCGCGCCACGCCCGCCTCCGGGTCGTAGGTCACCCCCACCGGCACCACGTGCGGGGTGCCGTCGGGCCGCAGCGTGGTGAGCGTGCAGACGTGCCGCTCCCGCCAGAAGGCGAGGTACTCGGGCGTCGGGTTGAGTGGGTCCAGGGCCATGGGCCAAAGGGTAGCGAGCGCGGTTCCGGCCGATCTCACGCCCCGGGAGGTCCCGCGCACCGCCTTGAGTGGAATAGACTCAACTTTGTGGACGCTGTACGAGTCAGTACGGGCAGCGGTTCCGTCCGGCCCGCCGCACGACCCGAGCGACCCGAAGATGACCCGAAAGATTCGAACGACCTGACAGACCTGTCGAGGCCCTGAGAGAGGAGACAGCCACACGTGGACGCCGAGCTGACGAACAAGAGCCGGGAAGCCCTCAACGCCGCCACCGGCCGGGCGGTGCAGGACGGACACCCCGACCTGACCCCCGCACACCTGCTGATGGCCCTCCTGACGGGCTCCGACAACGAGAACATCACCGACCTGCTGGCCGCCGTGGACGCGGACCAGGCGGAGCTGCGCGCCGGCACCGAACGCCTCCTCGCCGCCCTGCCCAGCGTCACCGGATCCACCGTGGCCCCGCCCCAGGCCAGTCGCGAGCTGCTCGCGGTCCTCGCCGAGGCGGGCCGGCGGGCCAAGGAGCTCGGGGACGAGTACCTCTCCACCGAGCACCTGCTGATCGCCGTCGCCGCCAAGGGCGGCGCGGCCGGAGAGCTGCTCGCCCGGCACGGCGCCTCCGCGAAGAAGCTGCTGGGCGCGTTCGCGACGGTACGAGGAGGACGACGGGTGACGAGCCCCGACCCGGAGGGCCAGTACAAGGCACTGGAGAAGTTCGGCACCGACTTCACGGCGGCCGCCCGAGAAGGGAAGCTGGACCCCGTCATCGGCCGGGACCAGGAGATCCGCCGCGTGGTGCAGGTCCTGTCCCGCCGCACCAAGAACAACCCGGTGCTCATCGGCGAACCCGGCGTCGGCAAGACCGCCGTGGTCGAGGGCCTGGCCCAGCGCATCATCAAGGGCGACGTCCCCGAATCCCTGAAGAACAAGCGCCTGGTCTCCCTGGACCTCGGCGCCATGGTCGCCGGGGCCAAGTACCGCGGCGAGTTCGAGGAGCGCCTCAAGACCGTCCTCGCCGAGATCAAGTCCAGCGACGGCCAGATCATCACCTTCATCGACGAGCTCCACACCGTGGTCGGCGCGGGCGCCGGCGGCGACTCCGCCATGGACGCAGGCAACATGCTCAAGCCCATGCTGGCCCGAGGCGAGCTGCGCATGGTCGGCGCCACCACCCTGGACGAGTACCGCGAGCGGATCGAGAAGGACCCGGCCCTGGAGCGCCGCTTCCAGCAGGTGCTGGTCGCCGAGCCCAGCGTCGAGGACACCATCGCCATCCTCCGCGGGCTCAAGGGCCGCTACGAGGCCCACCACAAGGTCGTCATCAACGACAGCGCGCTCGTGGCCGCCGCCACCCTCTCCGACCGCTACATCACCTCCCGCTTCCTCCCCGACAAGGCCATCGACCTCGTGGACGAGGCGGCCTCCCGGCTCCGCATGGAGATCGACTCCTCCCCCGTGGAGATCGACGAGCTCCAGCGCGCCGTGGACCGGCTCCGCATGGAGGAGCTGGCCCTGAAGAACGAGTCCGACGCCGCCTCCCGCGACCGCCTCGACAAGCTCCGCAAGGACCTCGCCGACAAGGAGGAGGAACTGCGCGGACTGACCGCCCGCTGGGAGAAGGAGAAGAAGTCCCTCAACCGCGTCGGCGAGCTCAAGGAACGCCTCGACGACCTGCGCGGCCAGGCCGAGCGCGCCCAGCGCGACGGAGACTTCGACGCCGCCTCCAAGCTGCTCTACGGCGAGATCCCGGCCCTGGAGCGGGAGCTGGCCGAGGCCACCGAGGCCGAGCAGGAGGCCGCCGTGGACACCATGGTCAAGGAGGAGGTCGGCCCCGACGACATCGCCGACGTGGTCGGCTCCTGGACCGGTATCCCCGCCGGCCGGCTCCTGGAGGGCGAGACGCAGAAGCTGCTCCGCATGGAGCAGGAGCTGGGCCGCCGCCTGATCGGGCAGACCGAGGCCGTCCGGGCCGTGTCCGACGCGGTCCGCCGCACCCGGGCCGGCATCGCCGACCCCGACCGGCCCACCGGCTCCTTCCTCTTCCTCGGTCCCACCGGCGTGGGCAAGACCGAGCTGGCCAAGGCGCTCGCGGACTTCCTCTTCGACGACGAGCGGGCCATGGTCCGCATCGACATGTCCGAGTACTCCGAGAAGCACAGCGTGGCCCGTCTGGTCGGCGCGCCGCCCGGCTACGTGGGCTACGAGGAGGGCGGCCAGCTCACCGAGGCCGTCCGGCGCCGCCCCTACAGCGTGGTGCTGCTCGACGAGGTGGAGAAGGCCCACCCCGAGGTCTTCGACATCCTGCTCCAGGTCCTCGACGACGGCCGGCTCACCGACGGACAGGGTCGGACGGTGGACTTCCGCAACACCATCCTGATCCTGACCTCCAACCTCGGCAGCCAGTTCCTCGTGGACCCGCTGACCAGCGACCACGAGAAGCGGGAGCAGGTGCTGGAGGTGGTCCGCGCCTCCTTCAAGCCCGAGTTCCTCAACCGCCTCGACGACCTGGTGGTCTTCTCGGCCCTGAGCCGGGAGGAGCTGGCGCACGTGGCCGAGCTCCAGATCGCCTCCCTCGCGGAGCGACTGGCCCAGCGCCGGCTCGCCCTGGAGGTCACCCCCGAGGCCCTGGCCTGGCTGGCCGCCGAGGGCCACGACCCGGCCTACGGCGCCCGCCCGCTCCGCCGCCTGATCCAGACCGCGGTCGGCGACCGCCTGGCCAAGGAGATCCTGGCCGGCGAGGTCCGCGACGGGGACACCGTACGGGTGGACGTGGCCGGGGACGGCCTGATCGTGGGCCGCGCCTCCTGACCCGCGCCTCCCGAAGCGTCCCCCGGCACGCTCCCCTTCGCCCCCGGGTTTACCGGAGGGTAGTCATCCGATCACCTGGGATCCGCTTCCGGTGCCATTCATTGCGCCGGAAGCGGATCGGGGGGTGCGGGGCTTGCCACGGGGTAGGCGCGATGGGGGAGGATGGCGGCATCCGCACGAAGGGAAACAACGGTGAGCATCGACCCGGCCTCGATTCCGAATTTCGGGGGGCAGCAGCCCGATCCGCAGGCCTCCGGACCGGCGGGACCCGTCGTGCCCGATCAGGACCTCGTCAAGCAGCTCCTGGAGCAGATGGAGCTCAAGTACGTCGTCGACGACGAGGGTGACCTGGCGGCTCCGTGGGAGGAGTTCCGCACCTACTTCATGTTCCGCGGCGAGGACGAGCAGCAGGTCTTCTCGGTCCGTACCTTCTACGACCGCCCGCACAAGATCGAGGAGAAGGCGCAGCTCCTGGAGTCGATCGACGACTGGAACCGCCGCACCCTGTGGCCCAAGGTGTACTCCCACACCCACGACGACGGCTCGGTCCGCCTCATCGGCGAGGCCCAGATGCTGATCGGCACCGGTGTGTCCCTGGAGCACTTCGTGTCCTCCACGGTCAGCTGGGTCCGCGCCTCGATCGAGTTCGACAAGTGGCTCGTGGAGCAGCTCGGCCTGGAGCAGGACCTGGACGGCTCCGAGGGCGAGGAGCAGGGCGAGGGCTGACCCCGCCCGGGCCCCCGCCGCCCGCAGCATCCGCCGGAGCCCGGCCGCCGACACCGGCGGCCGGGCTCCGGCGCGCCCGGCCCCTGACGCGCCCGCCCCCCGCCCGGCCGCCGGCACCCTGCGCCGCCGCTGCCCCGCCGCCGGGGGCCCCCGTCGCGGCCCTGAGTCGCGGAATCCCGGAGTCCCGGAGTCGCGGAGTCCCGGGGCCTCAGAGTCGGGCCAGTCGTTCCGCCGCCTCCACCAGTACCTCGTCCTTCTTGCGGAAGGGAAAAGCGTGAGCACCTACGGGCGGAGTCGGACGCCCGGGCATCATCGACACGAAGCCTGTACTTCGAGGGCGAGACGTTCCTGACCTGGGCCGACCTGGCTGGTCACCTGCACTTGTGCGGCTGCCTTACGGATCACTTTTGAGGATGCGCAGTCGTAGAGGACGTGGACCCCGCCAGCTTGTCCGAGGTAGAGCATCGGGCCGTCCACCGGTCCCGCGGTGCCCGACACCTCCGCGAAATCGGCACGGACGTACTGCGGGCGCATCCCCACCATGTACTCCAGGCTGGTCAGCCGAGCCGACACGATGGTCTGCCTCCCGCGTGTCTCCATGGCATCTCCCAGGGACATCAGGCAGAGCGCGGTCAAGAAGAAGACGACCAGGCAGAGCCGCAGCAGGGGCCCTAGAGTCCGGTGCTTGCCGGCAAGGTGCAGTGCCGGCGCTGCGAGGAGGGTCCCGCCGGCCCAGAGGACCATCCAGGTGCCTTCTGTGAGGAGGGCGGTGGGCCCCTCCGTCAGGGCCATTACGGCCCAGCCAAGCCCCACCAGTGCCGACAGCGCAAGGGTCCGGAGCCCAGGGTGCTTCTTGAAGGATTCCGTCACGAAGCGCGAGGCCCGCTGTCGGTTCGAGCCTTCAGCCGCACCGAGGGTGAGCACACCAGGCCAGAAGAGCAGCATCGGAAGCATCAGGAATCCGAGGAATGCCAGTGCCGTGGCGACCCGGGTCAGAAGGACTGATGTGTCCAGCCCGACCTCCTCAGGAGTGACACCGAACTGAGCAAGATACCGATCCACGGACCAGTACTGGATGCCAGTGAGCAGGACGCCGCTGAGTCCCAGAACCGCGATGACCGTCTGGAGGGCGTCCTTCTTGCTCAGAACACGGGAGACGTCCGTCTCTGGGGTTGGTGGTGAGGTGACTGTCGACATGGCGTGATGGTGCCCCGTCGACATGCTCCATGAGGCTGGTTTGAGCGTCCTCTGAGTCTTCACTTGGCGCTGGAAATCAGACCATGATCTGAGTACAGTCTGAGTATGAGCCTTGCTTACCTGGGAGCCGAGCCCGAGTCGGTTTCGTTCACGGATCTGTCGAGAAACCCGAAGGCCGTAGCCGCCCGGGCCGCCGCCCTCGGTGCTCTGCGTGTCACGCATCGGGACGCGCCCGACATGGTGCTGACGACGGCCGTGCACGCGGAGCGCACCGAGGAGAACCTCACGACGGCGTCCCGGCTCTTCCTCGCGCTCATGAAGCACGATGACGGAGCCCGGTCGCTGCTGCTGGCGCTGCCCGAAGTCTTCCCGTGGGTGCGGCATCTGGACGACGAAGAGATGCGCGCGTTCACCGTGGAACTCCTGGAAGCGCTGTCCGATGCGGCGGAGCTGGGTGCGCGGGAGGCAGTGCACCGCGCGCTCGTCTCCTGGAGGGCGACGGCTCGTATCAACGCGGATCCGGAGCAGCTCAAGGATGCTCTGCGTCCGCTCGACGGGGATGATCTGGGGCCGGTCGAGGTGGGCGGGTGAGCCCGAAGAAGGGCGATCGTGTCAGCGTTCCACCCCTGAGCGGTTGGAACGTGGTCTTCGGGACCACGGAGGCGGTGACGGGGTGGGAGGACCTGTGCCGAGCGGCGCTGCCCAGTGCCCACCGCTGCCTTGAAGCGCTGCGCACCGACCCGTTGTCACGTGACAACTGGAACCGTCAGCACCAGCTGCGCGGGAGGCTCGCCACCAAGGAGTGGAAGGGCTCCGCGCTGGAGCAATGGGAGTTCGAGGTGACGACTGGCGGCCGTGTGCGCTACCTGGTCAGCCCCGAGACGTCGACCGTCATCCTGGTCTACGCATCCACTCGGCACCCCAAGGACACCGAGCAACTCGCACTTTCCGTGTGGCACGGGCTCCGGCTGAATGGCCGGGCCCCGTGCCCGCACGTCCATATGGCCCGCTCTCAGCGAGTCAGCCGACCGAGGCGGTCCGCCGCCTCCACCAGTACCTCGTCCTTCTTGCAGAAGGCCCAGCGGACCAGGGTCCGGCCCGCGTCCTTGTCGTCGTAGAAGACCTGGTTCGGGATGGCCACCACCCCCACCCGCTCCGGCAGCGCCCGGCAGAAGGCGAAGCCGTCGCGCTCGCCCAGTGGTGCGATGTCCGTGGTGATGAAGTAGGTGCCCGCCGGGGCGAACACCCCGAAGCCCGCCGCCGCCAGCCCCGAGGCCAGGATCTCCCGCTTGCGGGCCATGTCCGCGAGGAAGCCCTCGTAGTAGGAGTCCGGCAGGGCCAGGGCCTCCGCCACCGCGTACTGGAACGGCCCCGAGGCCACGTACGTCAGGAACTGCTTGGCCGAGCGGACCGCCGCCAGCAGCGGCGGCGCGGCCAGCGCCCAGCCCACCTTCCACCCCGTGAAGGAGAAGGTCTTCCCCGCCGAGGAGATGGTCACGGTCCGGTCCCGCATCCCGGGGAACGACGCCAGCGGCACGTGCCCGCCCGGGGCGAAGACCAGGTGCTCGTACACCTCGTCCGTGACCACCAGCAGGTCCCGCTCCACGGCCAGCTCGGCGATCCCCGCCAGCTCCTCGCGGGTCAGCACGGTGCCGGTCGGATTGTGCGGGGTGTTCAGCAGCAGCAGCCGGGTCCGGGGGGTCACCGCGGCCCGCAGCTCCGCCGGGTCCAGCCGGAAGGCCCCCTCGTGCGGGCGGAGCGTCACCGGCACCCGGACCGCCCCCGCCATCGCGATGCAGGCCGCGTACGAGTCGTAGTACGGCTCCAGGGCGATCACCTCGTCACCCGGCTCCAGCAGCCCCAGCAGCGCTGCCGCGATCGCCTCGGTGGCCCCGGCCGTCACCAGCACCTCGGTGTCGGGGTCGTAGGACATCCCGTAGAAGCGCCGCTGGTGCGCGGTGACCGCGGTCCGCAGCTCGGGGACGCCCGGGCCGGGCGGGTACTGGTTGCCGCGGCCTTCGAGGACGGCCCGGGCGGCCGCCCGGGCGATCTCGGCGGGCCCGTCGGTGTCGGGGAAGCCCTGGCCCAGGTTGATGGATCCGGTCGCCGCGGCCAGCGCGGACATCTCCGCGAAGATCGTGGTGCCGAAGGCGGCGAGCCGCCGGTTCAGGTGGGGACGCGGTGCGGTCATGGGCGCCATCCTGGGCCGAACCTCTGGACTTGCTCAAGTGCGCTTTGGGCCGCCCCCGGCCCGGGAATCCCCCTGGCACGCGGGACGGGGGTCCCGCCGCTCGGGGGGACCGAGACGTCAGTGAAGGGAGCCCGAGATGCTCCTCGTCTTCATCACAGCGGGAATCATCGTGGTCGCCGTCGCGATCTGCATCGCCCTGGCCGCGCGCGCCGGAGCGCGCGCCACGAGGACCACCCGCCGCTCCGGCGGCTCCCGGCGCGGCAGCTGGTGGTCCGACAGCAGCTCCTCCGGGTCCTCCTGCGGGAGTTCCTCCTCGTCGTGCGGGTCTTCCTCCTCCTGTTCCTCCGGCTCCTCCTGCGGCGGCGGCGGGGGATGCGGGGGGTCGAGCTGACCCGTCGCGGCACACCCGGGCACCCGGCAGGGCAACTGCTGCCGGGTGCCTCCGCGTTGAACACGTGAACTGGGTAGCCCCCGAGGGGATGTAAACCCCGTCAAGTTGGGTAAAAACGCTGTGTGCGTCGTGCCTTTCATGATTCCCTCGGTTGAGTAGACCAGTCCGAGGACCCCATCGGACCCCATGGACCCTGCTGGATCCGAGCCGGCGAGACCCCACCCGACTGATTCCGGCCGGGGCGAGTCCGGCCCACCCCCCACGCGCGTTTGCGGAGCCGACTCATGCTCACGACCCTCAAGACCACTTACACCGACACGCGTGCCGCCGATCTCGCCTGGGCCCTGGGCCGCGACCCGCTGCCCGCGCTGGCCGTGCTCCACCTGGAACTGTCGGGCGCGAAGGTCGAACTGCGCCTGCTGGGGGCCTCCCACCAAGTCCTCATGGAGGAGGGCGACGTGCTCTGCTCCGAGACGGTCGCCTGCATCCCCGGCAGCAGCACCCCGCTCCCGCTCGGCGTGGCCAAGCGCGTGGGCGACTGGGAGTACGAGTTCGCCGCCCGCGTCGAGACCCTCTCCCAGGGCCAGTTCGCGGGCCGGGCCCAGGAACTCCTCGCCCTCGTCGCCGACCACCCCCACGGACTCGCCGGCACCTTCCCCGGCAGCCCCTACGCCTTCACCGCGATGCTCGCCCAGCGCCACGAGGGCCAGGTCCGCTGGCGGACCTGGCACGCCTACCCGCAGGAGGGCCAACTCGTCGCGACCCGGACCCGCGTCGGGGTCCGGATGGCCGCCCCCGTCTGACCCGCCCGACCCGGTGCGCCGCCCGCTCCCGGCACAAAGGTTCCGCCAACCGGGCGGACCAGTACCCCAGTTGCACCCATGTGGGTGACGGGTAGTGGGCATGCCGTGACGTACGGTTCGGTCCATGATCGACCGTTCCTCCCGCGGTGGCGGCGAGGCGCCGGGCGGCACCGGCGCCCGCGTCGCCCCCGCACCGGTGTCCGTACCGGGGTCCGGGCCGGCGCCCGCACCGCTCTTCGGGCCGGACACCGCGGCCCCACCGGACGCCGGAACCCCGCCCGGCACCGGATCCGCGGAGCCGCCGCTGCCCGTGAACCCACGCCTGGCCCGCCTGCTGGTCCTCGCCACCGTCTTCGTGTGCGCCGCCTGCGGGCTGGTCTACGAGCTGGAACTCGTCGCCCTCGCCTCCTACCTGATCGGCGACTCCGTCACCCAGGCCTCCGTGGTCCTGTCCGTGATGGTCTTCTCCATGGGCGTCGGCTCCCTCCTCGCCAAACGGCTGCGCTCCCGGCCCGCCGCCGGCTTCGGGGCCGTGGAAGCCGCCCTCGCCCTGGTCGGCGGACTCTCCGCCACCGCCCTCTACGCCTGCTTCGCCTGGTTCGGCGAGTCCCGACCCGCCCTCGTCGCCTTCTCCGTGGTCATCGGCATCCTCACCGGAGCCGAGATCCCCCTGCTGATGACCCTCATCCAGCGGGTCCGACGACAGGACCCCGGCGGCGCCGTCGCCGACCTCTTCGCCGCCGACTACGTGGGCGCCCTCGTCGGCGGACTCGCCTTCCCCTTCCTGCTCCTCCCCGTCCTCGGACAACTCACCGGCGCCATGCTCACCGGCACCGTCAACGCCGCCGTCGGCGGCGCCCTTGTGCTCTGGCTGTTCCGACGCGACCTCTCCCGCCGGGCCCGCTGGCTGCTCTGCGCCGGCAACCTCGCCGTCCTCGCCATCCTCGGCACCGGCACCGTCCTCGCCGACGACTTCGAGGAGATCGCCCGCCGCGCCGTCTACGGGGACCAGGTCCGCGTCGCCGTCCAGACCGACGTGCAGGAACTTGTCATGACCGGCCCCGACCGGGGCTCCCCCCGCTCCCTCGACCTCTACCTCGACGGCCGGCTCCGCATCAACGGCCACGACGAACACCGCTACCACGAAGCCCTCGTCCACCCCGCCATGAACGGCCCGCACGCCTCGGTGCTCGTCCTCGGCGGCGGCGACGGACTCGCCGCCCGCGAGGTCCTCGCCCACCCCGGGGTCCGCTCCGTCACCGTCGTCGAGATCGACCCCGGCGTGGTCCGACTGGCCCGCACCGACCCGATACTCTCCGCGCTCAACGGCCGCGCCTTCGCCGACCCCCGGCTGCGCGTGGTCACCGCCGACGCCTTCCACTGGCTCCGCTCCGGCACCGTCCGCTACGACGTGATCGTCTCCGACCTGCCCGACCCCGGCATCACCGCCAGCACCAAGCTGTACTCCCAGGAGTTCTACGGACTCGTCGCCCGGGCCCTGCGCCCCTCGGGACGCCTCGTCGTGCACGCGGGCTCGCCCTCCGGCCGCCCGCGCGGCTACTGGACGGTCGAGTCCACCCTTCGGGCCGCGGGCCTCGGCACCGTCCCGTACACGGCGGGCGGCGGCCGCTCCGGCTCCGCCGCCGGACCCGACCGTTCCCCCGGACGGCCGGACACCGCCCAGGACTGGGGGTTCCTCCTCGCCGCCCCCGGACGGGTCCCCGCCCTCGGCGTCGACCCGGACCGGGCCCGCCCCGGCGGGCTCTCCACCCAGGCCCTGCGGGCCGCCGCCCGCGACACCGCGAATCTCCGGATCGGCGGCCTGCCTCCCTCCACGCTGCCGCACCCGCGCTACTCGTGACCGGGGCGGCGGTCGTGCGGGCCGCCGGGGCGGCGGGTGGCCGTGCGTGTCGTCCGCGGGCCGGTGGCCGGTGGCCGGGCACAGCAGCGCCCCACCTGACCTGTTGCGCGCAGGTGCGGGTGCAGGAGCGGCCCGCGTCGGTAGGCTCGGTGCCCATGGAGCATCAGGTGTTCGTTCCGGTACCGGCAGACAACCTCCGTGCGGTGCTGCGCGACCCCGCCCGGGTCGCCCGCTGCGTCCCCGGGCTCCAGCGCGACGCGGCCGCCCCCGCCGACGGACCCGCCCCGGGCCCACTGACCGGCCGCTTCCGCATCCGGGTCGGCAACAGCACCGTCACCTACCGGGGGGAACTCCGTCCGGCCGAACGGGACCCGGACACCTTCGAGCTGACCGGCGAGGGCATCGAGGCCCGCGGCAGCGGCACCGTCACCCTGACCCTCATCCTGCGGCTCCGCCCGGTCGACGGCGGCACCCAGCTGGACCTCACCGCCCGGGGGCACGCCCAGGGCCGGGCCGCCGCCTTCGACCCCGACGCCCTGGCCGCCGCCGTCCGCCGCACCTTGGACCGCGCCGCCGAGCAGCTCGCCGCCCTGGCCGCCGCCGACCTGACCGCGACCGACGCGGCGGGGCCGGACGCGGACCCGGGGACGGCCGATGCGAGCGGTTCGGCGGGTGTGGTGGGTGCGGCGGGTTCGGCCGGTGCGGCGGGTGCGGCGGGTGCGGGCCGCTCGGATGCCGATGGCTCGGAGGTCGCTGGTCCTGGGGCGGACTCGGGTGGTCGGCCGGCCGTCGCGGGGCCGCGGGTGTCCGCGGACGGCCCGGCCGCCCCGGCCAAGCGGGGCGCCCGGGGCGGCACGGGGAACGACCCCGCGGGTGGTCGGCCGGACGCCGAGGTCGAGGCCGACCCGGCGGGGGCCGAGCTCCCGCAGGACGATCCGGCGTATGCCGATTCCGGAGCCGATGCCCCGGTCGATTCCGACGCCCCTCCGGAAGTCGGTACGGAAGTCGGTGGGGAGGCAGGCACGGAGGCGGGCACGGAGGCCGCCGCCGGGGCCGAGCAGGTGCCCGGCCAGGGGGACTCCGACGGCGTGCAGTCCCCCTCCCTCTTCGGCACCGAGGTGCCACCCTCCGCGCTCGACCCCGCACTCGACCCGGTCCTCGACCCCATCCTCGATCCCGGACCGGACCCCTTCCTACAGGAGGAGTTCACCGAGGCGGGCCGGCCCCCCGCCGAAGCGGCCCACGCCCGCCGCACCATGATCGGCCGCAGCGCCGAGGAGGTGGACCACGCCCCGCCCCGCGGCCGGTACGCCCCCGTCCCCGGCCCCGACACGGCGGGCGGGGCCGGTCCGCTGCGCTGGGCCGCCCCCGCCGCCGCCCTCGCACTGGCCTCCGCGGTCGTGGCCGCCCGGGTGCTGCGCCGCCGACGCTGACGCTCGTACCCGTGGCACCCGTACCGAGGCGGCAGACCCTGCGGTGGGCCGTACCCCCGTAGGGTCGGACCCATGAGTACGCAACTGACGGCGGGCGGCGCCGACGTGGTGGTCGATCAGGAGAACGGCTGCCGGGTCTCCAGCCTGCGCATCGACGGCACGGAACTGCTTCGACAGGGCGAGAAGTTCGGCGCCTTCCCGATGGTGCCCTGGTGCGGACGGATCGCGGAGGGCCGGTTCCGCAACGGCGCCGAGCAGCACCAGATGCCGGTCAACGCCCCCCCGCACGCCATCCACGGCTTCGGCCGGACGGCCGCCTGGCGCCCGGTGCGCTCCGAGAAGACCGAGGCAGCCTTCACCTACGACCTGGTCGAGCCCTGGCCGTACCCCGGCCGGGTCACCCAGACCTTCGAGCTCTCCGAGACGGCCCTCACCCTGCGGATGGGCGTGGAGACGTACGGGGACTCCTTCCCGGCCCAGGCCGGCTGGCACCCCTGGTTCCTGCGGAACCTCGGCGAGGGCGGCGAGGACGTCCGCGTCGACTTCGAGCCCGCCTGGCAGGAAGAGCGGGGCGCCGACCACCTGCCCACCGGACGGCGCATCGACCCCCTGCCCGGCCCCTGGGACGACTGCTTCGGCATGCCCTACGGCGTGGACGTCACCCTGACCTGGCCCGGCAGGCTGGAGCTGAAGGTGACCAGCCGCGCCGAATGGGTGGTGGTCTACGACGAGCAGGCCGAGGCCGTGTGCGTGGAGCCGCAGTCGGGACCGCCCAACGGACTCAACACCGAGCCCCGACTGGTCACCCCCATCGACCCGCTGGAGATCGAGACCACCTGGACCTGGCGGCGCCTCTGACGGCCCGCCCGCCGGGCCCGGCCCGCACGGTGGACGCCGTGCGGTACCGCGCCCGGCGGGAGCCTAAGCTCAGGGGCATGAGTGACGTGAACGAAGTCAAGCCCTCGGGCACCCGTGGTGAGCTGCTCCAGCAGATCAAGGACAAGGCCGTCGTGCACGGCAAGGTGATCCTCTCGTCGGGCCGCGAGGCCGACTACTACATCGATCTCCGCCGGATCACCCTGGACGGCGAGGCGGCCCCCCTCGTCGGGCAGGTCATGCTCGACCTCACCGCCGACCTCGACTTCGACTGCGTCGGCGGGCTGACCCTCGGTGCCGACCCCGTGGCCACCTCGATGCTGCACGCCTCCGCGGCCCGCGGCGCCCGCCTGGACGCCTTCGTGGTCCGCAAGGCGCAGAAGGCGCACGGGATGCAGCGCCGCATCGAGGGCACCGATGTCAAGGGCCGCCGCTGTCTGGTGGTCGAGGACACCTCCACCACCGGTGGCTCCCCGCTGACGGCCGTCGAGGCCGTGCGGGAAGCGGGCGGCGAGGTCGTGGCCGTGGCCACCATCGTGGACCGCGGTGCGGCGGACGCCATCGCGGAGGCCGGACTGCCCTACCTCACCGGCTACCAGCTGGCGGACCTGGGCCTGTCCTAACTGGTGACCAAGGTCCTCCGGCTCCGGCCGTGAGGCCCTGACCAGCGGTTTTGTCGCGGGGTGGAGTGTTTCACGTGAAACGCTCCACCCGCTGCGGGTGGAGTGTCACGCGGAGTCTGGAAAGATGTGGGCTGACGATGACGTCGCCCCCCAGGTCAGGGTCAGCAATCACCTCCCGCACATCCAAGGAGCGGACAGATGCCCATCGCAACCCCCGAGATCTACAACGAGATGCTCGACCGGGCGAAGGCAGGCAAGTTCGCCTACCCGGCCATCAACGTCACCTCGACCCAGACGCTGCACGCCGCCCTGCGCGGCTTCGCGGAGGCCGAGAGCGACGGCATCATCCAGATCTCCACCGGTGGTGCGGAGTTCCTGGGCGGCCAGTACAACAAGGACATGGTCACGGGCGCCGTTGCCCTGGCCGAGTTCGCGCACATCGTCGCCGCCAAGTACGACATCACGGTCGCGCTGCACACCGACCACTGCCCCAAGGACAAGCTGGACGGCTACGTCCGCCCGCTCCTTGAGGTCTCCGCCGAGCGCGTGGCCAAGGGCCTGAACCCGCTCTTCCAGTCGCACATGTGGGACGGCTCCGCCGAAACCCTCGCCGACAACCTGGCCATCGGCCAGGAGCTGCTCGCCAAGGCCGCCGCCGCCAAGATCATCCTTGAGGTCGAGATCACCCCGACCGGTGGCGAGGAGGACGGCGTCACCCACGAGATCAACGACGAGCTGTACACCACCGTCGAGGACGCGATCCGTACCGCCGAGGCCCTGGGCCTGGGCGAGAAGGGCCGCTACCTGCTCGCCGCCTCCTTCGGCAACGTGCACGGCGTCTACAAGCCGGGCAACGTCGTGCTCCGCCCCGAGCTGCTCAAGGACCTCCAGCAGGGCGTCGGCGAGAAGTACGGCAAGACCAGCCCGTTCGACTTCGTCTTCCACGGCGGCTCCGGCTCCACCGAGCAGGAGATCGCCACCGCGCTGGAGAACGGCGTCGTGAAGATGAACCTCGACACCGACACCCAGTACGCCTTCACCCGCCCGGTCGCGGACCACATGTTCCGCAACTACGACGGTGTCCTGAAGGTCGACGGCGAGGTCGGCACCAAGTCCACCTACGACCCGCGCACCTGGGGCAAGCTGGCCGAGGCCGGCATGGCCAAGCGCGTCACCGAGGCCTGCGCCAACCTGCGTTCCACGGGCACCCGCCTGAAGTGACCGAGGTCGTCCGCGCGTCGCGCCTCGACACCGATGCCCTGAGCCGCCCGCGGATCCCGCGACCGGCCCGGGGATCGGCACCGCCGGCCCGCACACGGACACCGCCTGACGCCTGACAGGAGCCCCGCCGCCGTCCACCCGGATGGCGGCGGGGCTCCTGCCGTTTCGGGGGCGACTTCCGGACGTGCGCCGGCGGGGGACCGGCCGCGTCGATCCGCGTCGATCCGGGTCGATCCGAGGTGACCCGGGGCGACCTGAGGGGACCCGTGTCGGCCCTGGTCCGCTGGTGCCGGGCGGTGGCGACCGGTGCCGAACCGCCTTCACTTGTACGTTGACCTGCGAAGACGGCGCCTACCCTCGGTTACCTGACGAAGTGGCAGGCGCATGCTGGCGGCGCCGGGGGACCCGGGGAGAGGCTTCGTACATGCCCCGGGATGCGCCTGTCCAGGGGAGGGCGCGGTGCGCCCCGGGGCCCTCAGGGTCCGGCTCTGCCGGACCCGCTGCGGGAGCGACGGCGTCCGCCGGTCACGAGGGGGCCCGGCGGACCCCGCCTTCCTGCCGCTCCCGCAGCCCGCAGCCCGCAGTCGACCGTGCCGGCCACGCCCGCCGTACGCATCGTGCCCGTTGTACCCGCCGTACCGGGCGTACTCATCGCGCCTGTGGTGTCCATCGAGCCTCGCGGCCGCCCCGCCCGCAGTGGGCCACCACCCTCCCCTCGCGGGGACCCGCACTCGACCCGGGCGGACCTCCCGATCACCTCGCCGGTCACGCCGGCCCACCCCGTATCGTGCGCCCCTGCCACCCGGGTTCGGGCCGGGCCGGGCAGACTGGGGTCATGGCCATTCACCAAGACCTCCTCGGGGGACCCGCCCCGACCCACCTGCCCGACGACCCCGAGCCCCGCGAGCTGCTCGCCGCCGGAACCGACCCGGCCGACGTCGCCGCCAAGTACCCCACCTCCTCCCTCGCCTGGGCCCGCCTCGCGGACGACGCCTTCGAGGCCGGGCGCCCCGTGGAGTCGTACGCCTACGCCCGTACCGGCTACCACCGCGGCCTCGACGCCCTGCGTCGCGCGGGCTGGAAGGGCCACGGCCCGGTGCCGTGGGAGCACGAGCCCAACCGCGGCTTCCTGCGCGCCCTGCACGCCCTCGCCCGCGCCGCCCAGGCCATCGGCGAGCAGCACGAGTACGAGCGCTGCACCACCTTCCTCCGCGACTCCTCCGCCACGGCCGCCGACACCCTCGGCTAGCAGGCGGCCCGGAGCACCGGACGCCCCGGATGCTCGGGCGTCCCGGATGCTCGGGCGGCGTCCCGGGAGCGCGGATCCGCCGTGCTCCCGGGGCGGCCCGCCCTCCGTCGCCGTCCGAGCGGCGTGGTCCGCCCGGCCCTGTGAGCCCGGTCACCCGGGTCTCGGCCGAGGCCCGAGAGCGGGCTTATGATGCCCGCAGGGGACCGGAGCTCCACAGCCTTCAGGAAGGAGCGGACCGCTACCCGGAAGTTCGTGTCGAGGAGACAGCGATGTCGCACAGCCTTGATGCCTCCGGAGCCGGTTCGGTGACCCCGAATCTCGACTTCGCGGGCACCACGCCGTACGAGGACTACGTCCAGGCAGACGTACTCACCCACCTCCAGCACCCTCGCTCCGATGACCCCGGAGAGATGGTCTTCCTGGTCACCACCCAGGTCATGGAGCTGTGGTTCACCGTCATCGTCCACGAATGGGAGACCGCGGCCCGCGCCCTGCGCGAGGACCGGCTCACCGTGGCGATGGACGCGCTGAAACGTTCCACCTACGAGCTGGAAGCCCTCAACGCCTCCTGGCGGCCCATCGCCCAGCTCACCCCCGCCCAGTTCAACGCCTACCGCAGCGCCCTCGGCGAGGGCTCCGGATTCCAGTCCGCCATGTACCGGCGGATGGAGTTCCTGCTCGGCGACAAGTCGTCCTCCATGCTGGTCCCGCACCGCGGCGCGCCCCGCGTCCACGACGAGCTGACCAAGGCCCTGTACGAGCCGAGCCTCTACGACGAGGTGCTCCGGCTCCTCGCCCGCCGCGGCTTCGCCGTCCCCGCCGCCGTACTCGACCGCGACCTCTCCCAGCGCTACGAACCCTCCCCCGAGGTCGAAGCCGTCTGGGCGCAGCTGTACTCCGGCGACGACGCCACCCAGCACGGCGAGCTCGTCGCCCTCGGCGAGGCCCTCACCGACGTCGGCGAACTCGTCTGGCGCTGGCGCAACGACCACCTCGTCGCCACCCGCCGCGCCATGGGCTCCAAGGTCGGCACCGGGGGCTCCGCCGGCGTGGCCTGGCTGGAGAAGCGCGCCACGAAGAACGTCTTCCCCGAGCTGTGGACGGCGCGCAGCCATGTCTGAGACCCCCACCGGCGACCTCGCCCTCCGCGCCGCGGCCCTGGACGCCGCCGACGGCCTCGGCAAGCTCCGCGACCGCTTCGACCTCCCCGAGGGCCTCGTCTACCTCGACGGCAACTCCCTCGGCGCCCTGCCCGCCACGGTCCCCGGACGCGTCACCGACGTCGTGGCCCGCGAATGGGGCGAACTCCTCATCCGCTCCTGGGACGAGAGCGGCTGGTGGACCGCCCCCGAGCGGATCGGCGACCGCATCGCCCCGCTCGTCGGAGCCGCCCCCGGCCGGATCGTCGTCGGCGACTCCACCAGCGTCAACCTGTTCAAGGCGCTCGTCGGCGCGGCCCGCCTCGCCGGCCGGACCCAGCAGCGGGGGAGCGGCGAACGCACCGAACTCCTCGTCGACGCCACCACCTTCCCCACCGACGGCTACATCGCCGCCTCCGCGGCCCGGATGACCGGCCTCACCGTGGTGCCCGTCGCCCCCGAGGACCTCCCCGGCGCCCTCTCCACGCGCACCGCCGCCGTCCTGATGAACCACGTGGACTACC
Organism: Streptomyces sp. NPDC097619; assembly: GCF_040302735.1. NCBI lineage: Bacteria > Bacillati > Actinomycetota > Actinomycetes > Kitasatosporales > Streptomycetaceae > Streptomyces > Streptomyces sp. NPDC097619. The sequence goes on from NZ_JBEOSD010000024.1 coordinate 19,568, forward strand.
GCACCGGCCGGCTCCACGACCTGCCGGGACTGACCGCGGCCGTCCACGCGGCCGGCGCCCTCGCGGTCTGGGACCTCTGCCACAGCGCGGGCGCCCTCCCCGTCGGACTCGACGAGCACGGCGTGGACCTCGCCGTGGGCTGCACGTACAAGTACCTCAACGGAGGCCCCGGCGCCCCCGCCTACCTGTACGTCGCGGACCGCCACCAAGCGGACTTCGACTCCCCGCTGCCCGGCTGGAACTCCCACGCCGAACCCTTCGCCATGATCCCCGGCTACGTCCCCGCCGACGGCGCGGTCCGCGGCCGCGTCGGCACCCCCGACATCCTGTCGATGCTCGCCCTCGAAGCGGCCCTCGACGCCTGGGAAGGCGTGGACATGGCGGAGGTCAGGGCCAAGTCCCTGGCCCTGACCGACTTCTTCCTGGAATGCGTGGACGCCTACGTGCCCCGGGGCCGGGTCGAAACGGTCACCCCGCTCGCCCACGCCGAACGCGGCAGCCAGGTCTCCCTGCGCACCGCGAACGCCGCGGACACCATGAAGCAGCTCATCGGACGCGGCGTCATCGGCGACTTCCGCGCCCCCGACGTGCTCCGCTTCGGCTTCACCCCGCTCTACGTCGGGTTCGCCGACGCCGAACGGGCCGCCCGCACCCTGGGCGACATCTGCGGCTGAGCCCTGGGCCGTCCCTGCCGGACTCCGTGGCGGACTCCCTGTCGGTTCCGCCGCCGGACTCTTCGTCGGGAAGCGCCGTCGGACTCCTCGTCCGATGTGCCGTCGGACGCGCCGTCGGATCCCCGACCGCACGCCCGGGCACCCGCCCGCGTGTGCGGTCGGGGAGTACGAGCGGGCGGTGAGTACGAGCGGGCGGAAGTGACCGCGCCCGGTCGGTGACGGCGTCGGGCGTGGTGACGGCCCTTCGTACGGGACCGCCTCACGAGGAGCCCGAGATCCCCGTGCCGAGCCGCACCCTCGGTCCTCGGTGCAGCAGGCGTCGCGGTGACGCGCGGAGCAGCGCATCGACACACCGGTGCACCGAGCGGTCGGTGCACCGGTGAATCGGCGCAGCGACGCAGCGACGCAGCGACGATCAGCGCATCAGCGCATCAGCGCATCGGCACGTCGGCGTGACGCATGAGGGTGATCGTCACGGTCGGCCGGGACCCCGCCCCCGCAGGCCGGGAGGAACGTCCCGCCCGCCCGGAACGGCCGCCGGCACCACCCCCGCACGCCCCGCTCCCGCCCCGATCCCGCTCAGGGGCGGCCCCCTCCCCACCCCGCGGCGACTGGTACCTTCCCGCTGCCCGGATCTTGTGCCCCGCGTACCGAGAGGCTGACCCGCATGTCGGACCCCGCAGTGGAACGGGATGCGGCCGAGGCCGCATCGGCGTTCGCACACCCGCCGGTCGAACCGGACGCCACCGCCCCCTACGGCGACCACCCCGACCAGACCGTCGACTTCTACGCCCCCCGCACCGGAACCGGCCCCGCCCCCCTGGTGGTGCTCGTGCACGGCGGAGCCTGGCGGGCCCCGTACGACCGGCGGCACGTCACCCCCCTCGCGGACTTCCTCGCCCGCCAGGGGTACGCCGTCGCCAACGTGGAATACCGGCGCGGCAGCCCCGTACCCCACCAGGGAGCCACCGGCCCCATCGCCGGACGCTGGCCCGAGACCTTCGACGACCTCGCCGCCGCCCTCGACGCCCTGCCCGGCCTCGCCGCCTCGGCCGTACCGCGCGCCGACCCCCGACGCACCGTCCTCACCGGGCACTCGGCGGGCGGGCACCTCGCCCTGTGGGCCGCCGCCCGCCACCTGCTCCCCGCCGACGCCACCCCCGCCTGGCGACTCGCGGCTCCACCCCGGCTGCGCGGTGTCGTGGCCCTCGCCCCCATCGCCGACTTCACCGTCGCCGAGGAACTCGGCGTGTGCGGCGGGGCCTGCGCCCAGCTCCTCGGCGGCCCCGACGGCTTCGCCGCCCGGCGCCCGTACGCCGACCCGGCAGCCCTGCTGCCCAGCGGCATCGCCACCACCCTCGTGCACGGCCGCGAGGACATCGTCGTCCCCGCCCGGGTCTCCGAGTCCTACGTGGACGCCGCCGCCACGGCGGGGGAGACGGTCGGCCTGACCCTCCTCGACGGAGTCGGCCACTTCGCCCTCATCGACCCCGCCGCCGACGCCTGCGCCGTGGTGGCCGAGGAGATCGCCCAGCTCGCCTGGTGACGGGAGCAGCGCACGGAAAACGGCCGGAGGGCCCGGGACGAACCCGGGCCCTCCGGCCGTTCACATCCGCTTCCTCAGCCTCGGCACCAGCCGCAGCCGCAGCCACGACGCAGCTTCGGCCTCGGCATCAGCCTCAGATGAAGGAGTTGATCTCGATGGTCTCGGTGCGGCCGGGGCCGACGCCGATCGCGGAGATCGGAGCGCCCGACATCTCCTCCAGCGCCTTCACGTACGCCTGCGCGTTCTTCGGCAGGTCGGAGAAGGTCTTGGCCTTGGTGATGTCCTCGGACCAGCCCGGCAGGTACTCGTACACCGGCTTCGCGTGGTGGAAGTCCGACTGCGAGTACGGCAGCTCCTCGACGCGCTTCCCGTCGATCTCGTACGCCACGCACACCGGGATCTGCTCCCAGCCGGTCAGCACGTCGAGCTTGGTCAGGAAGAAGTCGGTGAGGCCGTTCACACGGGTGGCGTAGCGGGCGATCACCGCGTCGAACCAGCCGCAGCGACGGTCACGGCCGGTGGTGACACCGCGCTCGCCACCGATGCGGCGCAGGTCCTCGCCGTCCTGGTCGAACAGCTCGGTCGGGAACGGACCGGCACCCACGCGCGTGGTGTACGCCTTCAGGATGCCGATGACCCGGGTGATCTTCGTGGGGCCGACGCCCGTACCGGTGCAGGCACCGCCCGCGGTCGGGTTCGACGAGGTCACGAAGGGGTACGTGCCGTGGTCCACGTCGAGCAGGGTGCCCTGGCCACCCTCGAACAGCACGACCTTGCCCTCGTCGAGCGCGTCGTTCAGGATCAGCGTCGTGTCCGCGACGAACGGCTTGATCTGCTCCGCGTACTGGAGCATCTCCTCCACGATCGCGCCGGGCTCGATGGCACGGCGGTTGTAGAGCTTGGCCAGCAGCTGGTTCTTGCCCTCCAGCGCCGCCTCGACCTTCTGCGTCAGGATCGACTCGTCGTAGAGGTCCTGCACCCGGATGCCCACGCGGTTGATCTTGTCCGCGTAGGTCGGGCCGATGCCGCGGCCGGTGGTACCGATCTTGCGCTTGCCGAGGAAGCGCTCGCCCACCTTGTCCAGGGTGACGTTGTACGGCGTGATCAGGTGCGCGTTTCCGCTGATCAGGAGCTTGGAGGTGTCCACCCCGCGCTCGTTCAGGCCACGCAGCTCGGAGAGCAGGACAGCGGGGTCGACGACCACGCCGTTGCCGATCACCGGCGTGCACTCAGGGGTGAGGATGCCGGAAGGCAGCAGGTGCAAGGCGTACTTCTGGTCGCCTACGACAACCGTGTGGCCGGCGTTGTTGCCGCCCTGGTAGCGGACCACGTAGTCGACGGAGCCACCGAGGAGGTCGGTGGCCTTTCCCTTGCCCTCGTCACCCCACTGGGCTCCGAGCAGCACAAGAGCGGGCACAGGCGTACACCTCTTCCGGATGGGGCATGTCCAAGGTCAGGGGGCGTACGACGATGTACACCGCAGGCTGAGCCGTCGGACCGGTACCCCGGAATAGACGAAGCCCCTGGCGCAATAGCGCAAGGGGCTCTTGCACAAAGATGCTACCCGAGGAAGGACCGAGGTGTCGGCTCCAGAGCCCACCATGAGCCACGCGGGCGCGGCGGAGGCCGCCCTGCTCGTGCTCGTCGACCCGGTCGCCCGCCGACTCGACGGCGAGTCCGTGCGGATCGCGAAGGACGTACTGTCCGCCGGGGCGGCGGCGAAGATCTGCCTCCCCGCCGACCCCGAGGAGTTCGCGCGGGCACTCGCCCGCCGGGGCCATAGGCGCCCCGTCATCATCGGAGACGACCGCGCGCTGGTCCGCGCCGTCACCCTCCTGCACCGGGAACGGGCCCTCCCCGGGAGCGTCCTCTCCCTGGTCCCCGTGGGCACTCTGACCACCCTGAGCCTCGCCCGTTCCCTCGGCGTTCCCACCAGCGCCGTGGAAGCGGCGCGCGCCGTGCTCGACGGAACGATCCGCCGGCAGGACCTCTTGGTGGACGACACCGGTGGCGTGGTCCTCGGAGACCTCCGCATCCCCGCCCTCCCGCCCCTCCCGCACCCCACCACCTCGCGCACCGACCGCCTCCTTCCCCGAACCCGCGACCGGGCCCGCGACCGGGCTTCGGAACGCCCCACCGGCCCCCGCCCGGCAGCAGCCGGCGGGGAGGCAGGAACCCTGGGGCCGGCAGGTCCCGGGGCGTCCGAGGCCGGACCGTCGGGAACTGGGGCACCTGGGAGCGGGGCGACCACGGGTGCAGTACCGGAGTCCGAGGGGCCCCCCGCCCCCGCCCCCGCCCCCTCCCCCCACCACCCCGTCCCACCCCACCCCACCGAAGCCGGGGCACCCCTGCCCGAAGTTCGGTCACCCTCGCCCGGAGCCGGAGCCGGAGCCGGAGCCGGAGCCGGAGCCGGAGCCGGAGCCGGAGCCGGAGCCGTGCTCGGCTCTGCCTCGGGGGCCGGTGCCGCTCCCGCCGCCGGCGGGTCGACGGGCTCGGGCGGTTGGTCGGCGGCGCCGGGACCTGACCCCATCCCGATGCCCGGACCCCGTACGGGCCCGCCCGCCGGCGGTGCCCGCGCTGCCGCCATCGGGGGCGCCGTCTGGGATGCCTGCCGCTCCTTGGTGCGGAACCTGGTCCGCCCGCCCATGGGCGTCCAGGCAGCGGCTCCCGGGGCCGGTGCGGCCCACCGGCTCCGGGTCGAGGCCGACGGCGTCGTGCTGATCGACCTGGACAGTCCCGTCCACCAGGTCTCCGTGTTGGCCTACGAGGGAACCGTCGAGGTGACCGTACGGAGCGGCCCCTCCGCGGCCCCCGTGACCGTGCGGGCCCGATCCGTGACGGTCTCCGGCCCGGCTTTCCGCTACCGCGCCGACTACCAGGCCACGGGCCCGGTCACCCGCCGCACCTGGACCGTGCACCCTGCCGAATGGGCCCTCACCCTCCCTCGCTGACCACCACCGGCAGGCACCCAGCCGCCCGCCTTCCGCCGCTGCCCTCCTCCGTCCTGTTCCGTCCCCTGCCCGGCCCGCAGGGGGCCGCGGGCAGGGTGGCGGCGGAGGCTGTGGTGGCCTGCCCCGCTCCTGTCCCTGCTCCTGCGCCAGGCAGGGCGTGAGGGCTCGGTGGCAGGCCGCCACCGACAGCCGACATCGACGGTCGCCCCCGAGCCCGAGGCCGGTCTTCAGCAGGCCACGATCAGCTCCCGGAGGCCGCGGATCACGTACCCCTCCTCCCACTCGGGCTCCCGTACCAGACGCAGCGGCGGCACGGACGGGTCCAGCAGCGCCCCGAAGGAGGCCGCCAGCTCCAGCCGGGCCAGCGGAGCACCCAGGCAGTAGTGGATCCCCGCACCGAAGGTGATGTGCGGATTGTCGGTACGGGTGAGGTCCAGCCGGTCCGGGTGTCCGAAGCGGCGGGGATCCCGATTGGCGGAGCCGAACAACAGCGCCACCTCGCTTCCCCGCGGAATCACCGTGCCACCCACCTCGATCTCGTCGAGGACCCACCGCTCGAACATCTGGAGCGGCGTGTCGAACCGCATCAGTTCTTCCACAGCTGTGGGCAACATGTCCGTCGGCGCCGCCCGAAGCTCCGCCAACTGCTGCGGATGCCGGAACAGGGTCAGCCAGCCGTTGGCCGTGGTGTTCACCGTCGCCTCGTGGCCCGCGTTCAGCAACAGCACGCAGGTGGACACCATCTCCTGCTCACTCAACCTCCCCTCCTCGTCATGAGCGGTGATCAGCGCGGACACCAGGTCCTCACCCGGATCCCGCCGACGCTCCGCGATCAGCTCCCGCAAGTAGGCGTCGAACTCCACCGAAGCCCTCACGGCCCGGTCGGCCGTCTCCGCGTCGGGCTTCAGCTCGAACATCCCGCAGATGTCCGCCGACCACGGCCTCAGCAGCCCACGATCCACCTCCGGCACCCCCAACAGCTCGGCGATCACCGCCACCGGCAGGGGCTCCGCCACCTCCTTCAACAGGTCCCCACCCCCCTGCGCGAGGAACCTCTCCGTCAGCTCCGCGGCCAACCGCCGCACCGCCGGGGTCAGCCGATCCACCATCCGCGGTGTGAACGCCTTCGCCACCAGCCGCCGGACCCGCGCATGCGCCGGATCCTCCAGGTCGAGCAGCCCATTCCCGTTGAGCACGTGGAACGGCTCCTGCTCCGGCGGGGGAGGGGACTGCCCGAACTCCTCATGGCTGAAGCGGTGCAGGTAGGTCCGCCCCAACCGCCTGTCCCGCAACAACGCGCTGACATCCTCGTAGTGGGGGATCAGCCACTGCCCCGTGGCCTCGGACCACAGGGCCCGCCCCTGCGCCCTCAGCTCCCGGTAGGCGGGGTACGGGTCCGCCACGAAGGCCGCCGACCAGGGATCGAACCGAACAGCATCGTCCATGCCGCCGACGCTAGCGGAGCACGCCCGCCCCCACCTGTCCGTACCTCCTTTCCCGCGCAGGCCCTTCACTTCTGTGGCTTCGTCACGGCCCGATCGCCCCACCCCACTACCCCCGCCGCTCGGCTGCGACTCGGGCCTGAGTCCGCTCCGCCACCGGCTGCCCCCGGGGACACGACCGGCGGCGGTAGGGCCTCAGGTCGGGGTGACCAGCCGTGCCTCGTAGGCGAACACCGCTGCCTGCGTTCGGTCCCGCAGACCGAGTTTCACCAGGATCCGGCTCACATGCGTCTTGATCGTCGACTCGGCGATGACCAACCGGTCCGCTATCTCGGCATTCGACAACCCCTGGGCGATGAGGACCAACACCTCCGTCTCCCGCTCCGTGAGTTCCGCCACCGAGGTCCGAGCGGCGGGCCGCTGTACCTCAGCGAGCTTCGAGAACTCGACGATCAGCCGCTTGGTCACCGAAGGTGCCAAGAGCGCGTCACCCGAGGCCACCACCCGCACCCCCTCCGCCAACTGCTTCGCGGAGGCGTCCTTCAAGAGGAACCCCGAAGCCCCCGCCCGCAGCGCCTGGTACACGTACTCGTCCAGATCGAAGGTGGTCAGCACCAGCACCTTCGCGTCCACATCGGCCGACACGATCAGGCGCGTCGCCTCCAGCCCGTTCATGACGGGCATCCGGATGTCCATGAGGACCACGTCCGGCCGGAGCTCCGACACCTTCCGGACGGCCTCCAGACCGTCCACCGCCTCACCGACCACCTCGATGTCCGGCATGGCCCCGAGTAGTACCGAGAACCCCTCCCGGACCATCATCTGGTCGTCGACGATGAGAACCCTGATCGTCATGCCGGGTCCCCAGGCTCCGCCTCAGCACGCGGCACCGGTATGAACACGGCCACCTCGTACCCACCGTCGCCGGTGGCCCCCGCAGTCATGTCGCCCTCCAGCATCGCCACCCGTTCCCGCATCCCGGTGATGCCGTGCCCGGCACCCGGCGACGGCCGCACATCCCCGACCGGCGCCTCGTTGTGAATGCGCAAGCCCAAACCGCCCAACACGTACGACACCTCCACCCCGGCTGCCGCACCCGGTGCGTGCCGCAGCGTGTTGCTCAGCGCCTCCTGGATGATCCGGTACGCCGACAGCTCCACGCCCTGCGGGAGCTCCCGCACCGACCCCGTCACCGTCTTCCCCACGGGCACCCCGGCCTCCCGGACGTTGGCCAGCAGACCGTCCAGCACCGCCAGCGTCGGCTGCGGGGCCTCCGGGGCCTCGTAGTCCTCGGACCGGACGACACCCAGCACCCGACGCAGCTCCGTCAGGGCCGCCACCGCGTTCTCCCGGATGGTCACGAACGCCGCCTCCAGCTCCGGCGGCGGATCCTGCACCCGGTACGGGGCGGCCTCGGCCTGGATCGCCACCACCGACATGTGGTGGGCGACCACGTCGTGCAGCTCACGGGCGATGGTGGTCCGCTCCTCCAGCAGCGTCCGCTTGTCCCGTTCCACCGCGGTCACCGTCTGCTGGGCGACCACCTCCCGTTTGGCCTCACGCCGGATCTGCACCACCGAAACAGCCAGCAGGACCAGAGCGGAGACGAAGGCCATCGGGACCGTGTTCGCCGAAAGACCCTGCTGCGCCACCGCAGGCAGCACCAGCCCCATCGCCAGGGTCAGGGCCCACATCCACACGGTGACCTTCGGCTCCGTCCGCAGGGCCACCACGGCCATCACCACGAGATGCGCGAAGAACGTCGCAGGGGTCCACGGCCAGGAGCCGGAACCCACGCCGAGCACGGCGAGGAGCAGGGTGACCGCCAAGGACACCCACCAGGCGCCGATCGGACGGCTGAGCGTCAGCAGGACGGCTGCAGCGGGCAGCCCCCCGGTCAGGATCCAGCCGGGGTAGCCCAGGGAGTAGTCGCCCGTCGTGGACGCCACCGACAGTGTCATCAGCGCGGCCGCCACCACGACGGCGTGCGGGGTCCAGGCCGTGTACGGGCGTATCCGCTTGGGGAGCAAACGGCTCGGCCTGCTGTCCGTGGACGACCGCGGCAGGGGCCGGTAGGCGAACGGGTCCGTACACAGGGCTTCCTGGAGACTGCGCAGCAGCCCCGCCGCGAAGCGGACCTCAGGGGGTCGGGTCGGCTGGGTCCGGGTCGCCCCGGCCAAGGTCTCGGTCATACCGAAACCGTAGGTGTCCGGGCCCGTGGTCCGCGTCGCCGTACAGCGGGATCCTCGGGGGTCCCTCTCAAGTACTACGAGGGTCGGGTCAGTAGCCCGAAGGACGGATCAGGCCGGTCTCGTAGGCGAAAACGGCGGCCTGGGTCCGGTCGCGCAGCCCCAACTTCACCAGGATCCGACCCACGTGCGTCTTCACCGTCTGCTCGGCCACCACCAGACGTGCTGCGATCTCCGCGTTGGACAATCCTTGGGCGATCAGCGCGAGCACCTCGGTCTCCCGCTCCGTCAGTTCCTCCACGCGCTGCTTCAACGGGCCGCGGGGGGCACCCATACGGGAGAACTCAGTGATCAGCCTCTTGGTGATGTTGGGCGACAGCAGCGCCTCACCGGCCGCGACCACACGCACGGCCTCGGCCAGCTGATCGGCGGAGGCGTCCTTCAGGAGGAACCCGGAAGCGCCGGCCCGCAACGCCTCGTAGACGTACTCGTCCAGATCGAACGTGGTCAGGACCAGCACCTTCACCTCGGAGCCGGGCTCCCGGGTGATGCCCGCGGTGGCCTCGATACCGCCGACACCCGGCATGCGGATGTCCATCAACACCACGTCGGGACGGAGCTCGGCGACCTTCGCCATTGCCTCGGCACCGTCGACGGCCTGGCCGACCACCTCGATGTCGGGCTGGGCGTTCAGGAGGACCGTGAAGCCCTGCCGGACCATCATCTGGTCGTCGGCGATCATGACGCGGATCGGGGCGTGGGAGGTGGTCATGTCTCCTTCTTCGGTTCGGTAGGGGTGGCCACCGAACCGGTCGGCAGCACGGCGGACACCTCGTACCCGCCGTTCGGGCGCGGCCCCGCGGCGAGTTCGCCCCCCAGCATGCCCGCCCGCTCCCGCATGCCCAGCAGTCCGTGCCCCGCTCCGGGCGAGGCCGGAACGGGCCCGGTGGGCGCGGTGTTGGCGACACACAGGTACAGGTCACGAGGGCCGTAGGCGATGCCGACTTCCACCTGTGAGCCGGGGGCGTGGCGCAGGCAGTTGCTGAGGGCCTCCTGCACGATCCGGTAGGCGCTCAGTTCGACGCCGGGTGTGAGGGGACGCCTGATCCCGGCGGTTTCGACGGCTACGGACAGTCCGGCGGCCCGCACGTTGTCCACGAGGGAACCGAGATCGGCCAGCGTGGGCTGGGGATGATGCTGATCGGCCTGGTCCTCCGCGCTCTCCGACCGTAGGACACCGAGGACGCGGCGCAGCTCGGTGAGGGCCTCCAGGGCGTTCTGCCGGATGCCGGCGAGGTTCTCCTTCAGTTCCTCGGGAGGGTCGGTCACGAGGTAAGGGGCGACCTGTGCCTGGATGGAGATCACCGACATGTGGTGGGCGACCACATCATGCAGCTCCCGGGCGATGCGGCTGCGTTCCTCCAGCAAGGCCCGGCGGGATCGCTCTTCTTCGGTCAGTGCCTCCTGGTCGTGGAGCCGGCCGCGGGCCACCCGCACTCCGCGGAGCGCGTACCCCAGCAAGGAGGAGAAGCCGAAGAGGACGGCGACCTGGAACCCGGTGAGGGAGGAGTGCTCCGGCCGCCAGATCGTCTCGATGACGAAGGTGACGAGGAGAGCCACCCCGGTCAGTTCGAGCGTGACCCGTGGCGTCACGCGGAGGGCGGCGAGGAACAGGACGGCCGCGAAGGCGAACATGCTCGACGGCGGCCACATCCAGTTCTGGCCCGGGCCCACGGACCCGTGAATGGACAGGGCCGCGACGATGCCGGTGATCAGTGCCAGCCACCACGCGGCGATGGGCCGGAACATCGCGAGGAACACCGACACCCCGGTCACGATGCCCACGGGCAGTGCCGTCCCGGCGGTGATGTCGTAGTGGTTGGTCAGGTTCGTGGTGGTGAGCCCGCCGAACATGTACGCCACGAGTGCGCCGAGCACCTGGGGCAGCCGGTTGAGGCGACGCGGTTTGCGGAGCGGGGGGAACGGATCGCGTCGGAGGGTGAACAGGTCCGTGGCCAGACGGCGCGGCCACAGCCGGACGGCCTCGGGCAGGCCGCGGCCCCGCTCGCTGTCAGGTTCGGAGTTCACCCGGGTCACCTTAGGCATGGGAAGCCTCCTCGCCGACAGCCGGTATCGCCCGGACGGGAGCACGGAACCCGGCGGGGCGGAGGCCCCGTTCCCTCTTCCCGGGGTCAGGCCGGGCCGGGCCCCGCTCATGGATGTGGAAGGCGGCCTGGCAGACGGCCAGCGCCAGGGCGAACACGGGAAGCCACAAGAGGCGGGCGGCTATCCAGTCCGCGGACGAGGGAAGGCGATGGAGCCCGGGAAGGTCGGTGTCCACCAACAGACCCAGAGCCGTCACGGCCATCATCGCGGTCTGGTGCCACAGGAACACGGTCATGGCCGACAGGTTCACCAGGGCCACGGCGGCCCACACCAAGGGCCGGCGCAGGGCCCGGGCCAGTGGGTCGCGCACCAGTAGCGCCAGGCCGCATTGCGCCAGCCCGAAGGTCACCGCGGCCAGGGTCGGCGGGTTCAGATTCGACACCGGCGCTCCCGGAACACCCACCATGGAGCTCGGATAGCCGGCCCACACGACCAGGACGAAGGTGGCCACCGCCCCGCCCACCAACATCAGGACACCGTCCCGGCGGCGGGCCAATCGGCCCGTTGACCAGGTGGCGCCGAGGCAGTACGGCACGAGCCAGCCCGCCGCGACGTTGACCCAGCCGAGCCACCCGGGCCCACCCAGCCCGAACCGCACCACGTCCACGACGAAGACCACGGCCGCCGGCCATCCGGGATGCAGTCGGGCCACCCACGGCGTGGCAGCGGTCAGGGCGGCGAAGACCACCAGGAACCACAGCGGGGACAACACCAGGCGCAGCAAGGGCCACACCGTGTCCCAGCCCACTCCCCCCACCGACAGGATCGCCACGATCACCGCCCACAGGCCGAGGAGTGCCAGGACCGGCCGGAGCAGCCGGGACAACCGCTGCACGAGCCACGACCTGTAGGGGACGCCCCGGCTCCGAGACCGCAGGTATCCGTCGGCAGCCACCCGGCCGCCGACGAAGAAGAACACCGCGAGCGTCTGGAACACCCACGACACGGGTGCCAGCCACGGCATCTCCGCCAGTGGACTCACGGGACGAAGCACCCCGCTCCCGTCGGTCAGCGCCGTCACGAGCCAATGCCCCAGCACCACACCGGCTATCGCGAAAGCACGCAGTGCGTCCAGAGACCGGTCCCGCTCCCGAGGGGTACCGGCGTCGATCCGACGGACGAGGGCCCCGATCCGAGGGAGCCGGGCCCCGGTGGACAGACGTCGTTCCTCAACCACGGGACACCGCCCCATCGCGGCCGTGTGCGACGGACACGGAAGAAGCGTGGGGGCCCAAGGCGATCCGCGCGAGACTCTCCAGGGACTCCGTGCCGGGCTTCAGATAGTCGCTGTGCCCTCCCTCCCCGGCGGTGAACGGCTGAGCTCCGAAAGCGGGGTCGACCGGATCCCTGCCGAAGCCGACTCGCAGCCCGGGCAGTTCGACCCGGGTGTGGGGGACGCTCCCGATCCAGTCGGAGGCACCCCTGCCCGCCCAGACCCGCGCCGCACCCGTCGGCAGCTCCGCCACGGAGCCGAACCCGGTACCTGGGCTCCCGAACAGCACCACGTCCGTGAGCGGTCGGCTTCCCGAGACTCTCGCGCAGACCACGGAACCGTAGGAGTGGCACAGCAGTGACAGCTCGGCGGCCGGGGTGAGAGAACTCAGTTCTTGGAGGAAGGGCCCGAGTGCGCGGGCAGCTTCCTCGGCCCGGCCCGTCGTCACCACCGCCGGGCTCACCGTTCCAGGGGTCTCGTACCCCAGCCACGTCACCACCGCCGAACGCGGTGCAGACTTCCGCATCCGGTCGTACAAGGCGACCGCCCCCGCCCGGAACCGCTCGTACGTCTCGATGGACGTGTCCGAACCAGGGACCAGGACCGCGACGCGTCTCGCCGTCGACACGTCACCGAAGACCTCCACGATCCGGCCCGCACCATGGCCGTCGAAGAAGAGGAGCCGCGCCCGCTCGCGAGCCAGCCGGCGGAGCGCGGCCGCCCTGCCGTCCCGCCCCGCCTCCTCGGCCATGCGGGCCGCCGTCACGACACCGGCCGCGTTCACCTCGAACCTCTCCGCGGCGGGAGTACCGACGGGGAATCGGGCGGGGGCGGGCGCGGGCACGCCAGGAAGCGCCCCCGCGGTCAGCGGCAGGGCGACGGCGCCGACGACGAGCGCGGCCAGCAGGGCGCGGCGGAGCCTTCCAGGGCTGCGGAGCATGGGGCGTTCCTCCGGGTCGGGCGGCAGTCCTTCTGCCTGCCCCGAAGCTATGAACCGCACCGACTGGTCGACATCCCGCTGCGGAGCCGCCTTCTCGCCTGGCTCTCAGGTATGACACCCCCTACCTGAGAGCCGACTCCGGCCCGAAGGGGATTGGGCCGGGTCGCCGGGTGGCACACCCTCGGCAACAGGATCCACCCCCACCCCACCGGACACCGGCAGGGACCGGGACTCACCGAGGAGACACGATGAAGAAGACCACGCCCCCGACCCGATCCCACCCGACACCCGGGACACGTGGGACATCCATGACGCCGGTGTCGCCTACGACGCACGCGAATCCGGGCCACTCCGACCGGTCGGACCGTACGCGGATCGTCGGACGGACCGCCGGCATCGAGCAGCCCGATTCACACGGGCGACACGGGTGCACGCAACGCGGCTGCCGGGCCCGGCGGAAGGAACCCCACGAGGAGGTGATCGCCGTCTGGGCCGACCCCGACGAAGGCGAACCCCCCTTCAGACACGGCCCACCCGGCTCTCTCGGACCAGCCGGAGCGGATCAGTGGCGCACCAGGCAGAAGGGGTGGCCGGCCGGGTCGGCGAACACCCGCCAGCCCCGGACCTCAGGGCCCGTCTCCAGCAGGGACGCACCGAGGGAAAGCACCTGGGCCTCCGCCGCATCCAAATCGGACACCCCGAAGTCCAGATGGAACTGCTGGGGGCGAGCCGGATCGGGCCATCGAGGCGGCTGGTACTCCGCGGCCCGCTGAAACGCGAACACCGTCCCCGAAGGAGTGTGAACGGTCGCCCAGTCCTCATCCAGTTCCCAGCGGGCATCGGGACGGTTCACCGCCCCACCCGACAGGGCGCCGTAGAACTCCGCCAGAGCCTGCGGTTCGGGACAGTCCAGCACCACGCACTGAAGAGCAGCGATCATGCCGTGATCCTAGGACCGGCAGCGTCGCAGCATCGCCGGCTCAGGGTCCGTCCGTGCCCAACAGCTCCACGAAGCCGGCTCGCCACCGGGGAGCGGGATCCTGCCCGGGACTCGTCCAATACTCGCGACCCCGGACGATCCGCCCGTCCCGCACGGTCCAGAAGGACACGGCACGGTAGACGACGTGGTCCTGCGGAATCTCCACCTCCGACACGACCAGCTCACCATCGGCCAGTATGCGCAGCACCTCCACGGACCACTCCTCCGTGAATTCGCTGTTCACGGCGATGAAATTGGCCCGTCCCACGATGCGTTCGCCGCTTACCGGCCAGTCGATCACGGCGTCCTCGGCAAGTAGATCGCCCGCTCGCACCCAGTCCCGTGCCTCGATCCGTTCCCACAACTCCTGCACGACGTCCAACGGCTCCATGCGCGGCAGCATGCACAACGGCAATCCGGCGCAACAAGGTTTCCCAGAAGGCTTATTGACCTCGACACAAAAGAAGCAGGTGTGTTGCATGGAATTGAGAATTACGCTCTTCGCCCCGATGCCGGGCGTCCCGGTGTCAGGAGCCCTTCGTATAGACCAGCGGAGCTTTCCCGCTGCCGACCAGTTCCCGTTCCAAGGTGGTTTCGGAGCGCAGGGTCAGTCGGCTCCACTGCCCCGGAGAGCAGCGCGCGGGGTCGCCCGAGCTGACGCTCGAAGGAGCCAGTTCCACCGGAGGCCCGGCGGTCCGCAGGGTGGCGGACCAGGTGCAGCGGAAATCGGTACCGGTGACCGACAGCACCATGACGGTGGAACCCACCTCACCGGGGCTCAGGGCCAGCTGCCACGAGCCGGTCTCGGAAGTCGCGTACCAGGTACCCGCGTATCCGGCGGGCAGGCGCCCCGGCGTGGACGGCGAAGGAGACAGAGAGGAGGGCGATCCGCCGGTCCCCGTGGTGCCCTCGGAACCGGCACTGTCGCCGGCCATGCCCTTCCCGTCGGTGCCGACGGAGGCGGTGGGCCCGGGCCCGCGTACTTCGGGATCGCCCGTCGAGTGCATGAAGGCGTAGACGGAACCGCCCGCGAGGAGCGCGACCACCACGGCCAGAACCACCAGGAGCACGCTCGGCAGGGTCCGTCGCGGCCGGTCCTCGTAACCGACGGGTGGACCGTAGCCATAACTGGAAGCGGGCCCGGGCCCGGGCCCGTACGGGCCGTAGGAGGCCGGGGTCGTCCCGGCGAGATGAGGAGCAGCGGCATGCCCTCCCGACGGCGGCGAGGGGTAAGGGCTCGCCATCGGTGCTGTGAAGGGAGTCGTGGGCGCTGGAGGAGAAGAAGGCGACGCCGGCCCGAATGGTGGTGGTGAGGTCGGATGACCGGTACGAACTCCGTATACGGCCGCTCCGGGACGGGACGGTGGCAAGGGAGCGGCCGGTCCAGGGCCAGTGGAGGCTGCCGCTCCGTGAGCGTCGTCGTGGGAGGAAGGAGTCCGCTGAGGGTCCACCGGGTTCGACGAGAGGAGGGGAGAGAGCAAGGGAGGCGCCTGCGAGGGACGCGCGTGAGCGGATGACGCGGCGTTCGGATCGGCTGCGGCGGGTGAGGGGCGCGCGGGACCCGAGTCCTCACGGTCGAGGAGCTCCACGGCATGCCGGCCGAGCTGGGCGACCAGGGCGACCGGCAGCCAGGGCTCGATCGACCGGCCGTCCGCCACGGTGTCCTGCGCGCCCACCAGCGCCAGGAGATCACCCGGGGTGGGACGGGCGGCAGGATCCTTGGCCAGGCACGACCGCACGAGGTCCCGCAGTGAGGCGGGCACACGGGAGAGATCGGGTTCGGATTCGGCGATCCGCAGCAGGAGAGCTGCAGCTCCTCCTTCGCTGTCGGTGTCGCCGAAGGGCAGCGTGCCACCGGCCGCGTAGGCGAGGAGGGAGCCGAGACAGAAGACGTCGCAGGCGGTGGTGACGGCCTCACCCCGCAACTGCTCGGGAGCCATGAAGCCCGGGGAGCCGATCAGCTCACCGGTGCGGGTGTGCGAGCTCAGGATCGAGGTGTCGGCGGCACCGCCGTCCTCCAAGGCGCGGGCGATGCCGAAGTCGATGACCCTGGGGCCATCGAGGGTGACGAGGACGTTCGAGGGCTTCAGGTCGCGGTGGATGAGACCGGCGGCGTGGATGTCCTGGAGGGCGTAGGCCAGTCCCGCGGTGAGAATCCGCACGGAACGCTCGGGTAGCGGGCCGTAGTTGTTGGCCACGACCGCCTGAAGACTGGGGCCGGCCACGTAGCCCGTGGCGAGCCACGGCACTTCGGCCTCGGTGTCGGCGTCGAGGACGGGTGCGGTCCACTCCCCGGCGACCCGACGGGCCACCGCGACCTCCTGCCGGAACCGGGCACGGAAGTCGGGGTGCTGGGCGAGGTCCCGCCGAACCAGCTTCACGGCCACCGTGCGGCCGCGTTCCGAGCGGGCGAGGAACACCTGGCCCATCCCGCCCGCGCCGAGGCGGGCGAGGAGGCGGTACCCGCCGATTTCCTGCGGGTCAGTCGGTGACAGATGTTCCATGGCCTTGAGGCCCCTCCCCCTAGGACTGGCCGAATGGCCCGAGGATAGTGCGGCGCGGGGCCGGGACGCAGGGCAGCGGGCGCGGTGGTCGAGATGTTCGGTTTCGGCCGCGGGCCAGGTAGGGCGTGCAGGGGTTGTGGGCCGGCGGGGCGAGGGGTGGGGGGAGGGAGGGGGGAGGGGCCCTCCCCGATCCAACTCCGGGGGGACGGCGGGCAGGGGACGGCGGGTGGTGGGCTGAGCTGCGGGCTTCGGTTCGGGTCCGGGGTGGGTGGGGTGGGCGTCTCGGCAGACACACTGCCGAGGTGGCCGGGTTCCGGGCTTACAGGACGCCGATGTCCTGTCCACTGGGTGGACTCTTAGCCTTGCCGCATGACCCCTCATGCCGATCCGCAGGCCGGGGCGGCCGTCAAGGCCGCCGACCGCGCGCACGTGTTCCACTCCTGGTCCGCCCAGGCCCTGATCGACCCGCTTGCCGTGGCCGGTGCCGAGGGCTCGTACTTCTGGGACTACGACGGGAACCGGTTCCTCGACTTCTCCTCCCAGCTGGTCAACACCAACATCGGGCACCAGCACCCGAAGGTCGTCGCCGCGATTCAGGAGCAGGCGGCGAAGCTGTGCACCCTCGCGCCGGGTTTCGCGGTCGAGGCGCGTTCCGAGGCGGCGCGGCTGATCGCCGAGCGCACCCCGGGGGACCTCGACAAGATCTTCTTCACCAATGGTGGTGCCGAGGCCGTCGAGAACGCGGTGCGCATGGCCCGGCTGCACACGGGCCGGGCGAAGGTGCTGTCCACCTACCGCTCGTACCACGGGGCGACGGCCGCCGCGATCAATCTGACCGGTGACCCGCGCCGCTGGCCTTCGGACACGGCGTCGGCGGGGGTCGTGCACTTCTGGGGGCCGTTCCTCTACCGTTCGCCGTTCCACGCGACGACGGAGGCGGAGGAGTGCGAGCGGGCGCTGGCGCACCTCGCGGACACCATCGCCTTCGAGGGCCCGCAGTCCATCGCGGCGATCATCCTGGAGACGGTGCCCGGCACCGCGGGCATCATGACGCCGCCCGCCGGTTACCTGCGGGGCGTCCGGGAGCTGTGTGACCGGTACGGCATCGTCTTCATCCTCGACGAGGTGATGGCGGGCTTCGGTCGGACGGGCAAGTGGTTCGCCGCGGACCACTGGGACGTCACCCCCGACCTGCTGACCTTCGCGAAGGGCGTCAACAGCGGCTACGTGCCGCTGGGCGGGGTCGCGATCTCCGCCGAGATCGCCGAGACCTTCGCGACCCGCCCCTACCCGGGCGGTCTGACCTACTCCGGTCACCCGCTGGCCTGCGGTGCTGCCGTCGCCACGATCAACGCGATGGCGGAGGAGGGCATCGTCGAGCACGCCGCCCACCTGGGCGAGAACGTGATCGGCCCGGCCCTCGCGGAGATCGCGCAGCGTCACCCGAGCGTGGGTGAGGTCCGCGGGCTCGGCACCTTCTGGGCGCTGGAGCTGGTGAAGGACAAGGAGACCCGGGAGCCGTTGGTCCCGTACAACGCGGGGGGTTCGGACAACGCGCCGATGGCGGAGTTCGCGGCGGCGTGCAAGAAGTCCGGGCTGTGGCCGTTCGTGAACATGAACCGCACGCACGTGGTCCCCGCCTGCAACATCACCGAGACGGAGGCGAAGGAGGGGCTGGCGCTCCTGGACGAGGCGCTGCTGGTCGCGGACCGGCACACCACCTCGGGCTGAGCCGCCACCCGCCCCGGACTACCCCTGTCGCCCCGCCGCCCCGTCGCCCTGCTCTGCCGGGGCGGCGGGGCGGCGGGGCGTCGTGGGCGACGGGGTGGTGGGGCGGGGCGTTCCGTGGGATCGGTCACGCGCCGTGCGGCCCCGGCTGGCCTAAGGTGTCCGGAGCCTGACGAAGGAGACGGACCCCATGGCCGGCAGCGGAGCTGTCACCCGCAACACACTGCGCCAGCAGATCGCGGACGCGCTGCGCGACGAGGTGCTGGCGGGCCGTCTGCCGCCCGGAACCGAGTTCACGGTCAAGCAGATCGCCGAGCAGTACGGGGTGTCCGCGACCCCGGTGCGCGAAGCCCTGGTCGACCTGTCGGCGCAGGGCCTCCTCGATTCCGTGCAGCACCGTGGTTTCCGGGTGCGCGTGTTCACGGCGGAGGACTTCCGGGGCATGGTCGAGGCCCGGACGCTGATAGTGGACGGGATCTTCCGGAGGCTCGCCGAGCGTGGGTCCGAGCCCGGTGGGGGTGAGGCCCTGGTCTCCGTGCGGAGGCGGGCCGACGAGGCCGAGCGGGCCGCCCGCAGCGGTTCCCTGGAGGTGCTGATCGGCTACGACCTGCGGTTTTGGCGCGAGCTGAGCGGGCTGGTCGGCAACGAGTACATCGTGGAGTTCCTGCACCGGATCCGGGTGCAGTGCTGGGTGTTCGCGGTGCCGCACCTGAAGCGGGAGCCGCGGGGCCGGGACCACCTGTGGGTCGGGCACGGGCAGCTGGTGGACGCGGTGACCCGTGGGGACGCCGAGGAGGTCCGGCGGCTGGTGCACGCGTACAACGAGCACGGGCTGGCGTGGGTGGACACGCTGTCTCCGGTCGCCCCCGTCGCGCGGTCGCGCGGATGAGCGCCGCCGAGGAGCCGGGGTCGTCCCGGGTGCCGGAGGGAGCGGGTCCGGGTACCGGTGGTCCGGAGCCGGAGGGTGTCGCTCCGGTGGCCGGTGGCGGGTACGTGGCCGCTGCCGAGGCCGCTGTCCCTGCCGGCACGTCGACGGCCACAGCCGCGCCCACCGCCACGACCGCGCTCACGACCGCGGCTGCGGCCCCGGCGTGGTGGGGGGCCGTGGAGCTGAGCGTCGTCGTGCCCGCGTACGACGAGGAGGAGCGGATCGGGCCCACCCTGGAGGCGGTCCGCGCCTATCTGGACGGGCACGTCGGGACGGGGCCGGGGGACTGGGAGCTGATCGTCGCCGATGACGGTTCGGCGGACCGTACGGCGGAGCTGGTGGCGGCCGCCGCGGTGGTGGAGCCGCGGATCAAGCTGGTGTCCTCGGAGGTCAACCGGGGCAAGGGCGATGCGTTGCGGCGCGGGGTGCTGGCCTCGTCCGGGCGGCGGGTGCTGCTCATGGACGCGGATCTGGCGACTCCGGTGGAGGAGCTGGAGCGGCTGGAGAAGGCCTTCGTCGAGGACGGCGGCGGGAGCGCGGGCGGGTTCGGGCCCGTCGACTCACGGGTCGGGCCTGTCGGCTCACCGGTCGGGCCTGTCGGCTCACCGGTCGGGTCGGGCGGGGCCGTCGCCTCACCCGCCCGGTCCGGGGCTTCCGTCGGCGCGCCGCTCGTGGCCGGGGCCCTCGGGGAGCCCGGTGTGGCGGCGGCGATCGGTTCGCGGGCGCATCCCGAGTCGGAGATCTCCCGGCACCAGGGGCGGTTGCGGGAGTTGCTGGGGCGGGCCGGGAACCGGCTCATACGCGCGGTGGCGGTGCCGGGGATCCGGGACACCCAGTGCGGTTTCAAGCTGTTCGAGGGGGACCGGGCGCGGGCCGCCTTCGCGGCTTCGCGGTTGGACGGGTGGGGGATCGACGTGGAGATCCTGCGGTACTTCCGGCAGCGGAAGTGGCCGGTGGCCGAGGTTCCGGTGCGGTGGTCGCATCAGGAGGGGTCGAAGGTCCGGCCGGGGGACTACCTGCGGGTGCTGGGCGAGCTGGTCCGGTTGAACGCGGGCGGGCTGGCCGTCGCGGCGCTGTACGTGTGGGGTGCGCTGCTGCTCTACAAGGGGCTGTGGGCGGATCCGGACCGGGCGTACCTGGCGGACGCGGGGCAGGACCAGAACCAGTGGGAGTGGTTCTTCGCGGTCACCGCGGACAACGTCTCGCACTTGCGGAATCCGTTGTTCACGACCTTCCAGGGGATGCCCGACGGGGTGAACCTGATGGGGAATACGGTGATGCTGGGGCTGTCGGTGCCGTTGACCCCGTTGACGTTGGCCCTGGGGGCCTCCGTGACCTGGGCGGTGGTGCTGACCTTCGGGCTGGCCGGGACGGCACTGGCCTGGTACTGGCTGATCCGGCGTTGGCTGGTGCGGAACCGGTGGGCGGCGGCCGCGGGTGGCGCGCTCGCGGCGTTCGCGCCGCCGATGGTCTCGCACGCGAACGCGCACCCGAACTTCTGCGTGCTCTTCATGATCCCGGTGATCGTGGACCGGGCGTTGCGGCTGTGTGCGCCGGGGCACGGGCGGAACGTGCGTCGGGACGGGGCGCTGCTGGGCCTGTTCTCGGCGTACCAGGTGTTCCTGGGCGAGGAGCCGTTCCTGCTGGCCGCGCTGGGGATGCTGGCGTTCGCGGTGGCGTACGGGCTGATGCGGCCGGACGTGACGCGGGAGGTGTGGCGTCCGCTGTTGCGCGGGCTGGGGTGGGCGGCGGCGGTGTCGGTGCCGATCGTGGCCTTCCCGTTGTGGTGGCAGTTCTTCGGGCCGCAGAGCTACACGTCGGTGTTGCACGGGGACGCGGCGGGGAACAGTCCGCTGGCGTTCGTGGAGTACGCGCAGCGTTCGTTGTTCGGGGACGAGGCGACGGCGGACAAGCTGGCGCTGAACCGGACCGAGCAGAACGCCTTCTACGGGTGGCCGTTGCTGGCGCTGTGCGCGGGCGTGGTGGTGTGGCAGTGGCGGCGGACGTCGGTACGGGCGTTGACGGTGACGGCCCTGCTGATGGCGTGGTTGTCGTTGGGGCAGCGGATCCGGGTGCCGGGGACGGATCTGGTGCTGCCGGGTCCGTGGAAGCTGCTGGCGGACAAGCCGCTGTTCGAGTCGGTGATCGAGGGGCGGGTGGCGATGGTGTGCGCGCCCGCGTTCGGTCTGCTGGTGGCGTTGGGGCTGGACCGGGTGCTGGCGTGGCCGGTGCGGAAGCAGCGGGTGCTGGGGGTGATGGCGGTGGCGGCGGCGCTGATCCCGGTGGTGCCGACGCCGTTCCCGGTGCGGGACCGGGAGCCGGTGCCGCGGTTCATCGCGGAGGGGATGTGGCGGCAGTACGTGCCCGAGGGGCGCACGCTGGTGCCGATCCCGCTGCCGGATCCGGGCGACGCGGACGCGTTGCACTGGCAGATCGGGCAGGACTTCGGGTTCCGGTTGCCGGGCGGCTACTTCATGGGGCCGTGGGGGCCGGAGCGGACGGGGATCTACGGGGCGGTGCCGCGGCACACCTCGAACATGCTGAGCGACGTCCGGTACGGCAAGGAGCCGCCGGTGATCGGTCCGGAGTGGCGGGCGCAGGCGCGGGCCGACCTGGACTGGTGGCGGGCGGGGGTGCTGGTGCTGCCGCAGCAGGAGCGGGCGGTGGAGTTGAAGCGGACCGTGACCGAGCTGGTGGGGAGGCCGCCGGTGAAGGTGCTCGATTGTTGGGTGTGGACGTACCGGTAGCGGGTGGGGGTGGTCGAGGGGCTGGGTTCGGGCGGGCGCCCGTCGGGTGGGGTGCCGCTGCGCGGGGCCTTCTCCCCGCCCCTGCCCCTGCCCGATAGCGTGGCTCCGCCGCGGACCCCTTTCGGGGCTCCGCCCCCGGACCCCCGCGCCTCAAACGCCGGCGGGGCTGGATGTGCACCCGTTGCTGCTCGGCTGACCGCCGGTGGGGCCTGAAGACCACCGGCGCCTCGATGGCCGCCGGCGGGGCTTGATCCTGGCCCCGTGCCGAGTTCTCCGGTGGTCTTCGCGTGGCGTGTCCGGCGGACTACGCTGGGCTGATCGGTGGACAACGATGGGAGCCCGTGTGGCCTGTGACCTGTGGCTGGTCCCCCTTGTCGACGTGCTGTGCCACAGCCCCGACAATCCCTTCGCGGAGGAGATCTCCGCGTACGACCGGGCGCTGGCCGAGGCCGGGCTGCCGTCCGTGCCGGTCTTCGCCTACATGCCGGGCCTGTCGGGTGACGTCGCGCCCGTGGCCGGCTTCGACTACGACGCCCTGCACTTCCTGCGGCGGGCCTATCTGCTGCACCTGTGCGGTCTGCCGGTGACTCCGGTGGACGAGCTGGGCGGGGACTACGAGCAGTTGCTGGAGATGTTCGAGGCGACGGCCCAGCAGTCGCACCTGGTGTGGCACTACGACCACGCGGGGGCGTACGTGCCGGTGGATTTCGCGGCTCCGCTGGCCAATGAGGAGTTGCTGGCCGGGGGCGGTCCGCTGGGGTCCGCTCAGGGGTTGTTGCGGGAGTTGGTGTTCGTGGCTCCGGCGATCGGGATCGATCCGGGGAATCCGCCGGCGCCGCCGGCTCCGCCGGGGCGTCCGACGGCGTTGGAGGAGCCCGCGGCTCCGTTGCCGCCGGCCGGGGGGCCGTTCGCGCGGGAGCGGCACGTGTGGCTGGGGTTGCACGCGGCCGCCACGCGGAGCCTGGGCCAAGGCTCGATGATCATCTTCAGCTGAGCCGAGCAGAGCCGAGCCGAGCCGGCGGGTACGGGCCGGGCCCCGGTCCTGGGGCCCGGCCCGGCAGCCCCGTGCGTGGGCGGCCGGCCCGGGAGCCCACGCACGGGGACGCCGGGTGGGGAGCGGCCCGATCGGGCCCGCTGTCAGCGGGGCTGCTCCGGGGGGCGTTGGCGGGGCATGTTGGGGCGGGTGCCCGGGGGGAGCGGGAAGCGGAGGGGCGGGGTGCCGGTCTCCTGGCGGGGGGCGGCCGTGGTGAGGGTCTGCATGGCCAGGGGGGCCGGGCCGGAGCGGAATTCGACCATCCAGTCGGCTGTCTCGGAGCGCACCAGTTCGGTGATGTCCTCGGAGAAGCGGCGCAGGACGGTCAGGCAGCGTTCGGCGGCTTCCCCGGCGGTGCCCTCGGTGGGGCCGAGGACCTCGCGGACGTTCTCGGAGGCCCAGTCGAACTGGAGGACCTGGAGGCGGCGCTGCACGGCCTGCGCGGTGGCCACGTCCCGCATCCAGCCCGAGGTCAGGCCGAAGAAGCGGTCCCCGGCCAGCGCGGACGCGGCGAGGAGCAGGGCCAGGTATCCCCAGGCGGCGGCGCCGGGCAGGGAGCCGGTGAGCTCCAGCAGGGGCAGGGAGGCCCCGGTGACGGTGCCGAGGGCGGCGACGCCGCGGAGGAGGCGGGCGCCGAGGCGCTTGCGGGCGCGGTCGGCGTGGTACCACTCGGCGGTGCGCAGGGCTTCGGCCTCGACCCACCGGTAGAGCTCGTCGAGGCGTTCCGCGGGCTCGCCCCAGTCGCCGAGGGGGAACGGCCGGCCGGTCAGGTCCTCCCCGCCGCCTTCCTCTCTGGGGGGCCCCTCGGGCTGCATTTCCGGCTGACTCACCCGGCACTCCCTCTGCCTGCGCTGACGTGTGGTGGTGCGCGTGTGCGCCAATGATGCGCCACCCCTTCCTACCTCCGAATGGCGGGTCGCGGGCCGCGATTCCCCGGATTTCCGCCGTCAGGGACCCCTTGATCAGGTACGGGGGCGGCCGGACTCTCACTCGAAAGAGTTGGTCCTCATGGCGTAGGGCGCGGTGCGCGGGGAGCACGTAGGCTCGGATTCGAGCGAACGACAAGGAGTGTGTGACCCGTGATTCCCGGTGGCGGCCAGCCCAACATGCAGCAGCTGCTGCAGCAGGCCCAGAAGATGCAGCGTGACCTCGCCGAGGCGCAGGCGCAGCTTGCCGAGGCCGAGGTCGAGGGCCAGGCCGGTGGCGGTCTGGTCAAGGCGACCGTGACGGGCTCGGGTGAGCTGCGGTCCCTGGTCATCGACCCGAAGGCGGTGGATCCGGAGGACACCGAGACGCTGGCGGACCTGGTGGTCGCGGCGGTGCAGGCGGCGAACGAGAACGCCCAGGCGCTCCAGCAGGAGAAGCTCGGCCCGCTGGCGCAGGGGCTGGGCGGCGGTTCGGGGATCCCGGGCCTGCCCTTCTGAGGGGTCCCGCCGCTACCGTACGTACTCCGTCGGGCCCGCCGGGTCGCGGTGGATCCGAGCAGTGACCGCGGGCGGCAGCCCGGCGCAGTACCGAGAGAGAAGGCAGTCCGTTGTACGAAGGCGTGGTCCAGGACCTGATCGACGAACTGGGCAGGCTGCCCGGCGTCGGGCCCAAGAGCGCGCAGCGGATCGCCTTCCACGTGCTGCAGTCGGAGCCGGCGGACGTGCGTCGGCTGGCGCACGCGCTGCTGGAGGTCAAGGAGCGGGTGCGGTTCTGCGCGGTGTGCGGGAACGTCGCCCAGGAGGAGCGGTGCGCGGTCTGTCGTGACCCGCGCCGGGACGTTTCGGTGATCTGTGTGGTGGAGGAGCCGAAGGACGTGGTGGCGATCGAGCGGACCCGTGAGTTCCGGGGCCGGTACCACGTGCTCGGCGGGGCGATCAGCCCGATCGAGGGCGTGGGCCCGGACGACCTGCGGATCCGGGAGCTGCTGGCGCGTCTCGCGGACGGTGCGGTGAGCGAGCTGATCCTGGCGACCGACCCCAATCTGGAGGGTGAGGCCACGGCCACGTACCTCGCCCGGATGATCAAGCCGATGGGCCTGAAGGTCACCCGCCTGGCCAGCGGACTCCCCGTCGGGGGAGATCTGGAGTACGCGGACGAGGTCACGCTCGGGCGGGCCTTTGAAGGAAGGCGGCTTCTCGATGTCTGACGCAACCCTGCACGCCCTGGGCCAGGATCCGGACGATTTCGCCGTCCAGATCGCCGACCAGATCGAGTCCTTCATCGTGGCGGTCACCGAGGTGGCGAAGGGCGAGGACCCGGACAGCGCGGTCCCGTTCCTGCTGCTGGAGGTCTCGCAGCTGCTGTTGGCGGGCGGGCGGCTGGGCGCGTACGAGGACGTCCTTCCGGAGGAGCGGTACGAGCCGGACCTGGGGCCGGAGCCCGACGTGGACGAGCTGCGGGAGCGGTTCGCGGTGATGTTGGACCCGGTGGACGTGTACTCGGAGGTCTTCGACCCGTACGAGCCGCGGAAGGCGCCGGTGGCGCACCGGATCTCCGACGACCTCGCGGACGTGGTGGCGGACCTCCGGCACGGGCTGGCGCACTACCGGGCGGGGCGCACCACCGAGGCCCTGTGGTGGTGGCAGTTCTCCTACTTCTCCAACTGGGGATCCACGGCCTCGGCGACGCTGCGGGCCCTGCAGTCGCTGGTGGCGCACGTGCGGTTGGACCAGCCGTTGGAGGACCTGGACGGGCTCGACACCGACGAGGACCTGGGCGAGGACGACCTGGCGGAGGCGGCGGGCCGGGTGATGGTCCAGGAGATCGCCGGTCCGCTGGGTCTGGGTCGCGGCTGAGGCCCGCCCCGCGTCCCCTGCTCCCCGTCCGTGCTCTGCCGACCCCGCCTGCCCGCTCTCCTGCTTCGGGACATCGGCACGTCGGCCCGTCCGCCCGTCGGTCCGTCGGATCTGTGGTGTCGGGCCCGCCGTCCGTCGCCCCGTGCCCCGGCCGGTAGGGTTCCCACCTGCGGTTTCCTGTCCGCGTCCGGGTACCGGGCGGCGGGCGCGGGAACTCCCGGGGTATCCCGCTCGTCCTTTTACGTGAAGATCACATCTCATGATGTGGTACGCGAAGGTCGGATCGCGGTCCCTCGTTAGACTGAGCCGACCGCAGTAACGGATTGAGCGAGGAGCGCACGTGGGCCTTGTCGTGCAGAAGTACGGAGGCTCCTCCGTAGCCGATGCCGAGGGCATCAAGCGCGTCGCCAAGCGGATCGTCGATGCCAAGAAGAACGGCCACCAGGTGGTCGTCGTGGTGTCGGCGATGGGCGACACGACGGACGAGCTGATCGATCTCGCCGAGCAGGTATCTCCGATGCCCACCGGCCGGGAATTCGACATGCTGCTGACCGCCGGAGAGCGGATCTCCATGGCCCTGCTGGCCATGGCGATCAAAAACCTGGGCCACGAGGCCCAGTCGTTCACCGGTAGCCAGGCAGGCGTCATCACCGACTCGGTCCACAACAAAGCGCGCATCATCGATGTCACGCCGGGCCGGATCCGCACCGCGCTGGACGAGGGCAACATCGCCATCGTCGCCGGTTTCCAGGGGGTGTCCGCGGACTCCAAGGACATCACCACCCTCGGCCGTGGTGGCTCGGACACCACCGCCGTCGCGCTGGCCGCCGCCCTCGACGCGGAGGTCTGCGAGATCTACACCGACGTGGACGGCGTGTTCACCGCCGACCCGCGCGTGGTGAAGAAGGCCCGGAAGATCGACTGGATCTCCTCCGAGGACATGCTGGAGCTGGCCGCGTCCGGCTCCAAGGTGCTGCTCCACCGCTGTGTGGAGTACGCCCGCCGATACGACATTCCGATCCACGTCCGCTCGTCCTTCTCCGGACTGCGCGGCACCTGGGTCAGCAACGAGAAGCCGCAAGGGGACGAGCAGGTGGAGCACGCCATCATCTCCGGAGTCGCTCACGACGTCTCCGAAGCCAAGATCACGGTCGTCGGCGTTCCGGACAAGCCGGGCGAGGCCGCGGCGATCTTCCGCGCCGTCGCGGACGCCGAGATCAACATCGACATGATCGTGCAGAACGTGTCCGCCGCCTCCACCGGGCTGACCGACATCTCCTTCACCCTCCCCAAGAGCGAGGGCCACAAGGCCATCGACGCCCTGGAGAAGGCGAAGGCCGCGATCGGCTTCGACTCCCTGCGCTACGACGACCAGATCGGCAAGATCTCCCTGGTCGGCGCGGGCATGAAGACCAACCCGGGCGTCACCGCCTCCTTCTTCCAGGCGCTGTCCGACGCGGGCGTCAACATCGAGCTGATCTCCACCTCGGAGATCCGCATCTCGGTGGTGACCCGCCAGGACGACGTCAACGCCGCCGTGATCGCCGTGCACACGGCCTTCGGCCTCGACTCCGACAGCGACGAGGCCGTCGTCTACGGAGGCACCGGACGATGACCGCGGCCCGGTCCGCCCCGGCGCTCGCCGTGGTCGGGGCGACCGGAGCGGTCGGTTCGGCCCTGCTCCAGATCCTGTCCGCCCGCGCGGACGTCTGGGGCGACGTACGCCTCATCGCCTCCTCCCGCTCGGCCGGCCTCCGCAGGGCCGTCCGCGGGGAGGAGGTCGAGGTGCTGCCCCTCACCGAGGACGCCTTCGACGGCCTCGGACCGGGGGACGCCGTCGTGTTCCTCACCCCGCCGGAGGTCTCCGCCCGCTGGGCGCCCCTGGCGGCCGCCCGCGGCCCCGTCGTCGTGGACCGCTCCCCGGCCTTCCGCGCGGACCCCGACGTGCCCCTGCTGGTGCCCGACCTCACCGGCGCCGCCCCGGCCGCCGACCCGGTCACGGCCGCCCCGCCCCACGGGACCTCCGCGCCCCGCGGGATCGTCGCGGGCCCCGGCCCCACGGCCCTGATCCTGCTGCCGGCCCTGGCCGCCCTGCACGCCGAGTACGGGCTGACCGGACTCCAACTGTCCACGTACCAGGCCGCCACCGGAGCAGGCCGCTCCGGCGCCGCCGCCCTGCGCCGGCAGCTCACCCTCGTCGAGGGCGCCGCCCTCGGCGAACGCCCCGGCGACGTCCGCCGCGCCGTGGGAGAGGACACCGGCCCCTTCGCCGCGCCCCTCGCCCTCAACGTCGTCCCCTGGACCGGAGGCCCCGAGGCCGACGGCTGGTCCGCCGAGGAACTCGCCCTGCGCGCCGAACTCCGCCGCGTCCTCGACCTGCCCGCCCTCCCCGTCGCCGTGACCTGCGTGCAGGTCCCCGTCATCACCGGACACTCCGTCACCGTCCGCGCCCGCTTCGGCCGGCAGACCACCGTCGACGGGGCCCACGCCGTGCTCGCCGCCGCCCCCGGGGTGGTCCTCGCCGACGACCCCGCCGCCGGCGAGTTCCCCACCCCCGCCGACGCCGCGGGCACCGACCCCACCTGGGCGGGCCGGGTCCGCCGCTCCCTCGACGACGACCACGCCCTGGAGTTCTTCGTCTGCGCCGACGACCTCCGCGCCGGCTCCGCACTCGCCGCCCTGCGGACCGCGGAACTGCTCACCCCCGGAACGGCGTCCGCCTGACGGGGGCAGCCCGACCGGGCCGCCTGACGGGGGCCGAGGCCCGCGAGCGGCGCCCGGAACGGGCGGACGGGCCGGGGACTCGGGGCGGGCGCACCGCCCATCACTTTGTAGGATCTTGAACTGATCCCTCGATCAAGGTGCCGGCCCCGCTGCCGCCCGGATGAATGGGGCAACTGGGAAGAACGGGTAGGGATGCGGGTAGACGAGAGGGTTCCGGGCGGCTTGCCTTTCGCGTACAACCCTCCGGCGGGGAAGCGCGTCCAACTGGCGTGGCTCAGGTACTCGACATCGCGATCCCCGTGGGCGGCGCCCTCGCCCCGCCCCGCAGGCGGCCCCGCACACCCGCGGGCGGTTCCCGCGCGTCCGGCCCCGGCGGGGGCATGCCGGTGATCGCTCCCCTGCGGCCCTCCGCGCGCGCGGGCAAGGTGCCCTCCCCGCGCTCCGACTCCGAGACGGCCGCCACGACGGCCGCCGCCGGCACCACCGTCGACCACCTCACCGAGACCTACCGGGCCCACTACCGCTCGCTCCTCGGTCTCGCCGCCCTGCTCCTGGACGACACCGCCTCCTGCGAGGACGTGGTCCAGGAGGCCTTCATCCGCGTGCACTCGGCCCGCAGCCGGGTCCGCGAACCGGAGAAGACGCTGGCGTACCTGCGCCAGACGGTGGTGAACCTCTCGCGTTCCGCCCTCCGCCGGCGCATCCTCAGCCTCAAACTGCTGTCGAAGCCGATGCCCGACATGGCGAGCGCGGAGGAGGGGGCGTACGACCAGCTGGAGCGCGACGACCTCATCAAGGCGATGAAGGGGATCCAGCGGCGCCAGCGCGAGGTGCTCGTGCTGCGTTACTTCGCCGACATGACGGAGGCCCAGGTCGCCGAGACCCTGGGCATCTCGCTGGGATCCGTGAAGGCCTACGGATCCCGCGGCATCGCGGCACTGAGGGTGGCCATGGAGGCGGGCCGGTGAACCGACGCAGCGATCACGACGGACCCCGTCACGAGCGACCCGGTCACGAACGATCCGATCACGACGGACCCAGCGAGCAGACCGACCTGATGGGGAGCGGCGGAGTGAACGGCGGCAGGGGACCCGAGGACGAACCGGCCCTGCGGCTGTTGCTGCAGGGGGCCGTGGACGGGCTGAAGCCCTCCGACGGGGCGCTGGAGCGCCTCCGGATCGCGGTGCCGGCGCGGCGGGCCCGGAAGCGGCAGGCCCTCGTGGGCGTGTCCGCGGCGGCTGCCCTGCTGGTGGGCATCACCGTGCCGGCGCTGCTGCGCGGCGGCCCGGACGGCTCCGGCTCCGACGACCGGTCGGCGATCGCCGGGCACGGCGAGCAGGCCCTGCGGTCCGGTTCCCCCGAGGGCGGCATCACCCCCGATCTGACCTGGCCGGGGCTGCCCGACCCGACGCCGCGGGCCTCCCGGCCCGGACAGCGCGACGAGAAGCCCGGCGGCGGGACGGGCGGTCACCCGGGCACCGATCCGCGGGATCCGGACACCGTCTCGGGTGGCGTGCCGGGGACCGTCGGCGGGGGCACCGGCCCGCTGCCGCCCGAGGTCGGCGACCCCGTCCCGATCTGTGAGGCCGATCAGCTCGGGGTGGCCCTGCAGGAGACGCGGGACCCGGACGCCGACGGCAAGGTGTACGGGACGTTCCGGATCACCAACGTCTCGCAGGGGGACTGCCGGGTCGGGGGCGCCGGCACCTTCGCGGCGGTGGCCTCGGGCGCGGCCGACCCGTCGCGGATCACGGTGGTGGAGCACACGGTCGGGGACCCGGCGACGGGGCTGCCCGGTCCCGGTGCGGAGACCCCGGGTCTCGTGCTGGCCCCGAACGGCGGGTACGAGGTGCGGTTCGCGTTCGTTCCCTCACAGGGCTGCCCGAGCACGAGCACCCCGCCGCCGCCCGAGCCCGGCGCCGACCCGACGGGCGGCACCACCGAGGGCACGACCGACCCGGGCACCGGGGAACCGGGCGGGGACGACGGCCTGGACGACACCGACCCGCTCGGCGACGCCGAGGGCACGACCGGCGACACCGGGGGCGGCACGGCCGCGGGCAGCATCGAGGTGACGCACGTGGCGGAGCCCGGAGCGCCGGCCGCCGTGGCCGTGGTCACCGACGCCTGCGCGGGCACCGTCTACCGGACCGGAGTGCTGCCCGCGGAGGAGCCCGCCTCCTGATCGGGGCGGGCGGGCCCGTACGGTGGAGGGGTGCACCGCTTCCTGCTGACCCCGCGCTGGTGGGGGATCAACGTCTTCGTCGTGCTGGCCGTCCCGGTGTGCCTGTTCATGGGCACCTGGCAGCTGGGCCGGTTCGAGGACCGCGTCGACACCCACCGCGAGGCCGAGGCCGCCGCCACCGGCGCGAAGTCCCCGGCACGGCCGCTGGAACAGCTCCTGCCCGTGGACAAGAAGACCTCCGGGGAGCCCGCGACGGCCGCCGGGACCTGGGCCGAACAGCTGCTGGTGCCCGAGCGGATGCTCGACGGCGAGGAGGGCTTCTACGTCCTCACGCTGCTGAGGACCGACGCGGGCAAGGCCGTGCCGGTGGTCCGCGGCTGGCTGCCCGGCGTCGCGGACCCGGCGAAGGCCCCGCCCGCGCCCACCGGCCGCGGCGAGGTCACCGGGCTGCTCCAGGCCCCCGAGAACTCCTCCACCAAGGGCGTCCACAGCCGGGGCGGGCTGCCCGCCGGACAGCTCGGCGTGATCGGCGCGGCCTCCCTGGTCAACCTGGTGCCCTACCCGCTGTACGACGCCTGGCTGACGCTGCCGCAGGTGCCCGCGGGCTCCCCCGCCGGGATGCTGGCGGTGCCGGTGAAGGCCCCCACCAACACCGGGCTGGACCTGAAGGCGTTCCAGAACCTCGGCTACACCGGCGAGTGGTTCGTCTTCGCGGCGTTCGTGCTCTTCATGTGGTGGCGGCTGTACCGCCGCGAGGTGGAGGCGATCCGGGACGCGGAACTCGGCCTCGTCCCGGACCCCCGCCCGGACCCGGAGCCCGCTACGCGGGCAGGTGCCTGAGCGCGAAGGCGATCTCCAGCCCCACCTGCTTGATGCGTTCCTCCACCACCAGCGAGCCGTGCCCGGCGTCGTACCGGTACACCTCGTGCTCCGCGCCGCGGGCCGCCAGCCGGTCCACGTAGCGGTCGATCTGGCGGATCGGGCAGCGCGGGTCGTTGACCCCCGCCGCGATGTACACGGGGGCCTTCACCTCGTCCACGTACGTCAGCGGGGACGAGGCCGCGAACCGGTCCGGGACCTCCTCGGGCGTGCCGCCGAACAGGGTCCGGTCCAGGGCCTTCAGGGCCTCCATCTCGTCCTCGTAGGCCGTCACGTAGTCCGCCACGGGCACCGCGGCCAGGCCCACCGCCCAGTCGTCGGGGCGGGTCCCCAGCCCCAGCAGGGTCAGGTAGCCGCCCCAGGAGCCGCCGGACAGCACCAGGCGCGCGGGGTCGGCGAGCCCGGACTCCACGGCCCAGGCGCGGACCGCCGAGACGTCCTCCAGCTCGATCAGGCCCACCCGGTGCTTCAGGGCGTCCGTCCACTCCCGGCCGTAGCCGGTGGAACCGCGGTAGTTGACGCGGACCACCGCGAAGCCGTGGTCCAGCCAGGCCGCCGGGCCCGCCGCGAAGGCGTCGCTGTCGTGCCAGGTGGGGCCGCCGTGGATCTCGAACACCGTCGGGAAAGGGCCCTCGCCCGTGGCGGGCCGCTGCACCAGGGCGTGGATCCGGCCGCCCGGACCCTCCACCCAGGCGTCCTCCACGGGCAGGGAGCCGGGGGCCCGCGGGCCGGGCGCCTCCAGCACGGTGCGGCCTGTCGTGGAACGCACCGAGGAGGGCTCCGCCGCCGAGGACCACAGGTACTCGACGGTGCCGTCGGGGCGGGCCGTGGCCCCCGACACCGAACCGCGCGGGGTCTCCACCCGGGTCAGCTCGGCGGTGGCCAGGTCGTAGCGCCACAGCTCGCTGCGGGCCTCGAAGGCGTGCTCGACGAGCAGGGCGGAGGCGTCCGGGTACCACTCGGCGGCCACGTCCCCGGGCAGGTCCACGGCGAGGTCCCGCTCCGAGCCGTCGGCGACGTCCCACAGCATCGGCTCCCAGCGGCCCCGCCGCTGGTGCCCGACGAGCAGCCGGGTGTCCCCGGGCACCGGGGCGAAGCCCAGCACCTCCAGACCCAGCTCCTCGGTGCCGCCCTTGGTGTCGTCGAGTTCGGCGACGGTGGCGCCGGTCGGGTCCACCACCCGCACCGCCGCGTGCATGGCGTCCCCGTGCTCGGTGTGCTCCAGGGCGATCAGGGTGCCGTCGCGGGACAGGTCCCCGACGCCGGCGGACTCGCGGTGCCGGTAGATCTCCACGGGCGCGGCGCCGGGACGCACCACGTGCACGGTGGTGCCGGTCTCGTCGGTGGACCGGCCCACCACGGCCGTGCCGTCCCGGCCGATGGCCAGGCCCGCCGGGTAGGAGGGCTCCAGGCCCGGGGTGGCGGGCTCGTCGGGCCCGCCCGCGAAGGGCTGGCGCAGCCACACCCCGAACTCGTCGCCGTCGGTGTCCGAGAACCACCACAGCCACTCACCGTCGGGGGACAGGGTGCCGTCCGTGGTGCCGTTGGGCCGGTCCGTGGCCTGCCGGCGTTCCCCGGTGACCCGGTCCCAGGCGTACAGCTCGTAGGTGCCGGTGGTGTTCGAGACGAACAGGCAGCGGTCGGGCGCGTCCTCGGCCCACTCGGGCAGGCCGACCCGCGGGGCCCGGAAGCGCTTCTCCCAGTCGGGGGTCTCCCGACCGGCGGACTGGCTGGTGTCAGGGGCATCGGTCATGCGTCCCATTCTGTCCGCCCCGCCGCCGCGCCAGGACGGACCCGGCGAACCTCCGGTGCCGGAACGGGCGAGGCCCCTAGGGTGCGGGGCATGCAGATCATCGTGCGCGGGGCCCGGCTGGCGACCGAGGGCGGCGGGACCGCGCCCGGAACGTACGACGTCGAGTGCGAGGGCGGGCGGATCGCCCGCGTGCTGCCCGCCGACGACCAGAAGGAACCCCCGGCGACCGGGCGGGTCATCGAGGCCCACGGGGCGCTGCTCACCCCGCCGTTCGTGGAGCCGCACATCCACCTCGACACCGCGCTCACCGCGGGCGAGCCCCGCTGGAACGCCTCCGGCACCCTGTGGGAGGGCATCGCGTGCTGGAGCGAGCGGAAGCGGACCCTGACCCGGGAGGACGTGGTCTCCCGGGCCACGGAGGTGCTGCGCTGGCAGGCCGCCCAGGGGGTGCTGCACGTCCGGACGCACTGCGACACCACGGATCCGGAACTGACGGCTCTGGACGCGCTGCTGGAGGTCCGGGACCGGGTCCGGGACGTGCTGGACCTCCAGGTGACGGCCTTCCCGCAGGAGGGCGTGCACTCCTTCCCCGGCGGGGCCGAGCTGTTGGCGGAGGCCGTGGCGCGGGGAGTCGACGCGGTGGGCGCCATCCCGCACTACGAGGACACCCGCGAGGACGGCGTGGCCTCCCTGCACACCGTGTTCGCGTTGGCGGAACGGCACGGGCTGCGGATCGACGCGCACTGCGACGAGACCGACGACGAGCAGTCCCGTTTCGTGGAGGTGCTGGCCGCGCTGGCCCTGCGCTCCGGCCTGCGGGACCGGGTCACCGCCTCCCACACCACGGCCATGGGCTCGTACAACGGCTCCTACGCGCACCGGCTCCAGGGGCTGCTGGTCCGCTCCGGCATCGGCCTGGTCTGCAACCCCTTCGCCAACCTCAACCTCCAGGGTCGTTTCGACGACCACCCGAAGCGGCGCGGCCTGACCCGGGTCAAGGAGCTGCTCGGCGCCGGGTGTCCGGTGGCCTTCGGGCACGACGACGTGATGGACCCGTGGAACCCGCTGGGCACCGGCAACCCCCTCCAGACCGTGCTGGCCGGGGTGTACGCGGCGCAGCTGACGGGTCCGGAGGAGATCGATACGGCCTTCTCGATGGTGACCGACCGGGCCGCCCGGGTGCTGGGCCTGGGCGAGGGGTACGGGCTGGTCGCGGGCCGGCCCGCGAACTTCCTGCTGCTGCCCGCGGACTCGCCCTTCGACGCCGTGCGCCGGCAGGTCGCCCCCCGGTACGTGGTGTCCCGGGGTCGGGTCCTCGCCGAGACCCCGTACGCCCCGGCCCGCTTGTACTGGCCCGGGGAGGACCCCGAACCGGTGGACTTCGTGCGGCGCCGCGACGCGGACTCCGCGCACTGGCGGCGCCTGCCGTTCTGAGCGGGCGGGCCGGTCCGGACCTGTGCGCGCCGGGGTGGGGGAGGCGCGGGCGAGGCGTGGGGCGGGCCGTCCGGGGAGCGGACGGGCGGGCCGCGGCCGACCCGCCATCGGTGATCATGGGCGGCGACATCCGACACCTCCGGAAGGCCGTGCCCATGCCCCGCTTGCTCGTCATCGCCGGCAGCACCCGCCCGACCACCGCGGGCCGTCCCGTGGCCCGCTGGATCGCCGACCTCGCGCAGGAGCGCGGCGGCTTCGAGGTCGCCGAGGCCGACCTCGGCAAGATCGCGCTGCCCTTCCTCGACGAACCCGAACTGCCCGCCACCGGCACCTATCTGCATCAGCACACCAAGGACTGGAGCGCGACCGTCTCCGCCGCCGACGCCGTGGTGCTGGTGATGCCCATGTACAACGGCGGGTTCACCGCCCCGGTCAAGAACGCCCTGGACACGCTGTACCACGAGTGGAAGGGCCTGCCGCTGGGCGTGGTCAGCTACACCGCGGGTCCTTCCGGCGGCGCGCCGGCCGTCGCGATGCTCCGGCCCGTCCTGGACCGGCTGGGCCTGCGGACCGTCGAGCCCGCGCTGTCCCTGCCGGGCATCCGCGCGGAGGGGTTCACCGCCGCGGAGGAGCAGACGGCGGGCGCCCGCGCGCTGCTGGACGCGCTCGCGGCCGCCGTCGCCGAGGCCGCGGCGGAGCCGGCCGCCCAGGGCTGAGCGGACCTTCCCGGGGGCGGCGCGCGGTGTGCGGTCGCTCCCCGGGGCGGGCCGTCAGTGGCCGCGCGGGGCGTACATGATGACGGCCATGCCCACCAGGCAGACCAGGGCGCCGGTGACGTCCCAGCGGTCGGGGCGGTAGCCGTCCACGGCCATCCCCCAGGCCAGCGAGCCGGCCACGAACACCCCGCCGTACGCGGCGAGGATCCGGCCGAACTCGGCGTCGCTCTGGAGGGTGGCGACCACCCCGTACAGGCCGAGGGCGATCACCCCGGCGCCGATCCACAGCCAGCCCCGGTGTTCGCGCAGCCCCTGCCACACCAGCCAGGCCCCTCCGATCTCGAACAGCGCGGCCACGACGAACAGCAGGACGGAACGGGCGACGAGCACGGGGGTCTCCAGGTCGGGCGGTGGATCCGGGCGGTGGGTCCGGGGGATCGGGCGGTGGGGCGGGTGGTTCCGGCGGGTGGGACGGTTCCGGCGGGTGCGGTGCGGCGACGGTCCCGGCGGTGACGGTCCGGGTGGTGGCACCGCGGTCGGGACGTCCGCATACGATGCCCCCATGAGGCGACGGACGCGGTACCGGAGCGGGCCCGACGGGCCGCGCTTCCGCGTGCTGCTCGTCCTGGCCGTGCTCGCGGGGATCCTCGCCATGCACGGGCTCGGCTCCGCCCCCGCGGTCGCGGCGCCGGTCGCGCACCAGCCTGCCACGGCGGGTCCGGCACCCGCCGGGCCGGGCACGGGTCATCACGTGACGCCCTCCGCCCCGCCGCAGACGGCAGCCGCCGCTTCCGTCGGCCACGGCGCACCCGTGGGCCATGCCGCACCCGTGGGCCATGCCGCGCAGGCCCCGGCCGGACACCCCGCCCCGGTCCCCGCCGCCGGCCCTGCGCCGGCTCCCGACCACGCCTGCGGCCACCACGCCGCCGGCTCCGGTGGCACCGGCGGGCACCTGCGGCACGCCGACCCCACCTGCGCGGCGGGCGGCACCAGCACCGGGCCGGTCCTGCCGGCCCTGGCCCCCGCACCCGCCGGCGGCGCACCCGTGGCCTCCGGCCGGCCCGCCGGATCCGCCGGGCCCGTGGCCGGCACGGTCCCGCCCGACCTCAGCGAACTCCAGCTCCTGCGCATATAGGCGGCTCCGCGGGCCCGCCCCCGGGGCCCCGCCCGGACCCGTCTCGTACCGGACCGGCCGGCGCCCGCCCTCGCCGCACCCGCGGCCCGGCCCGCCCGCCCCCGCCGTCCCGATCCACCCTCACCGCGCGCACCGCGGCGCCCCGGCGCCCCCGGTCCCTCCGGCACGCCCCCGGCCGCCGCCCGGTCCGCGCCCCCGCACAGGAGCGTTCTCATGACCTCGTACGACCCCACCACGGCGCCCACGAACACGGCGCCCACGAACACGGCGTCCATCACCACGGTGCCCCGCGCCGCCGTCGCGCAGACCGCCCCGGCCCGCCGGGCCCGTACCGTCGTGGCCGCTGCCGCCGCCACGGCCGCCGCCGCGCTGCTGCTGGGCGCCTGCGGCACCGCCGGCTCCGGCGCCGGGCACGAGGGCGGACACCGGCCCGGTCCCGGCGGCACCGCCACCGTCTCCGGCGCGCCCTCCGGGTCCCCGTCCGCCGCGCCCGGTACCGCCGAGGGCACCCCCAACGCCGCCGACACCGCCTTCGCCCAGGGCATGGTCCCCCACCACCGGCAGGCCCTGGAGATGGCCGAGCTGGTCCCGGACCGTTCGGCCTCCCCGCGGGTCCGGGCCCTCGCCGAGGAGATCCGCCGGGCCCAGGACCCGGAGATCGCCACCCTCACCGGCTGGCTCCGCGCCTGGGGGCAGCCGGTGCCCGAGGGCGGCGGTCACGCCGGGCACGCCATGCCCGGTGCCACCGGGGAGTCCGGCACCGCCGGGATGATGACGGGCCGCGAGATGGCGGACCTCGCCGCCGCCGAAGGGGCCGCCTTCGACCGGGCCTTCCTCACCCTGATGGTCCGCCACCACGAGGGCGCCGTGTCGATGGCCCGGGACGAGCTGGCCCGCGGCGCGTACGGGCCCGCCAAGAAGATGGCCGGTGCCATCGTCGGCTCCCAGAGCGCGGAGATCGCCCGGATGAAGAAGCTGCTCGCCGGCGGCTGAGGCTCCGGGCGCCCCGGGCGCGGCCGGGCGGGCACACCGTCCGTCCGGCCGCGCCGGGGCTGCCACACTGTGCGGGAACCGCCGAAGGAGCCCGCCGTGTCGATGTTCAGCAACCTCCGCCGCGCGGTCCGCCGGAGCTACCGGCGGACCGTGGACCTCAGCCACCCCGCCCGTTCCCCGCTCGGCTCGGCCGTCGTCAACTGCGTGGTGTACCAGGACGGGGTGCGGCAGGACGGCTGCCACGAGGTCGAGGAGGCCGTCCGCCGGGTCCGCAAGAGCGGGGACGGGTTCGTCTGGGTCGGCCTGCACGAGCCCGAACAGGCCGAGCTGGCCGGTCTGGCCGAGCTGTTCGGACTGCACCCGCTGGCCGTCGAGGACGCCGTCCACGCCCACCAGCGCCCCAAGGTGGAGCGGTACGACGACATCCTCTTCTCGGTGTTCAAGACGGTCCGCTACGTGGAGCACGAGGAACTGACCGCCACCAGCGAGGTGGTGGACACCGGTGAGCTGATGGTGTTCACAGGCGCCGACTTCGTCATCACCATCCGGCACGGCGGGCACGGCTCCCTCGGTCCGCTCCGCGAGGTCCTCGAAGCGGAACCGCAGCAGCTCGCGAAGGGCCCGGCGGTGGTCCTGCACGCCATAGCGGACCACGTGGTCGACGACTACCTGGCCGTCACCGACGCCGTGCAGAACGACCTGGACGCCGTGGAGACGGTGGTCTTCAGCGAGCAGGGCAGCCGGGGGGACGCGGGCCGCATCTACCAGCTCAAGCGCGAACTCCTGGAGCTGCGGAGGGCGGTGGCCCCCCTGGACCGGCCGCTCCAGCTGCTGGCCGCGCAGCCGCTGCCCGTGGTCGACGCGGAGATCCGGCCCTACTTCCGGGACGTGGCCGACCACCTGGCCCGCTGCACCGAGCAGATCGCCTCCTACGACACCCTGCTCGACTCGATCCTCCAGGCGCACCTGGCCCAGGTCACGGTCGCGCAGAACGAGGACATGCGGAAGATCACCGCGTGGGCGGCGATCGTGGCCGTCCCCACCATGGTCTGCGGGGTCTACGGGATGAACTTCGAGCACATGCCGGAGCTGAAGTGGCGGTACGGGTACCCGCTGGTGCTCTGCGTCATCGCGGTGGCCTGCGGGCTGATCCACCGGGGCTTCCGCCGCAACGGCTGGCTCTGATCGGCCCGTTCGCTCCGGTGCCCGCCGCGGAGCGGGCCCGGGGCGGCCGGATCAGAGCAGCCCCGAGGCCCGGAACACGTCGCGCGCCGACTCCCGGTCGACGCGCTCCGCGAGCTGCCGCATCGCCGTGACCCCGCACAGCAGGGTGCCCGCCCGCACGGCGGTCCGGACATCGGCGTCCACCCGGTGCCACAGGGCCGGATTGCGCACCAGCACCCCCGGGTCCAGTTCCAGCCGCCGCCCGGCACCGTCCCGCAGCACCAGCCGCTGGGCCACCCCGTCGGCCCAGCGGACCGAGACCAGGGCGTCGGTGCGCACCTCGCGGGTGGTCAGCAGCCCCCGGGAGCTCAACCGGCCGGGGACGGCGGAGACGCGGGGCGGCACCAGGATCGCGAAGACCAGCAGGGCCAGGCCCGTCCACAGGGCGCAGCGGGTCGGGGCGAGGCGTTCCCCGAGCAGGTCCAGGACGGCCAGGGAGACCAGGAACAGTCCCGCCGCCAGTGCCGCCGTCCGGCGTTCCCCGGACCAGTGCTCGTCGTGCACGGCCCGCTCCGCGGGCCCGCGGAGCGCGGGGTCCGGTCCCGGCCGCGCGGTCGAGGAAGTTCCGCGTCGTCGCATGCCGTGAGGCTAGGGCCCGGACCCGGGCGCGTGGGCGGCGCTTGACGGGCATCTGACGGCTTGTTGACGGAGTCGATGCGTTGGCCCGCCCCGGGCGTCACGGGCTTCCCGTGAGTCGCCGGAGTGCACCCGGGCGGACCGGGGGCCGCATGGGTCGGGGCGCGTGGTGGAAGCATTCCGGAGGCGGACGGCAGCCGTCCGCGTCCGGTGGGGGTGGTTGTCGTGCGGGGAGCGGGCCGGTGCGGGCCGCCGTGGCGGGCGGGGCGGCGCACGGAGACCGACTGCGAGGTGTGCGGGGGTCCGGGTGGGCGCTGGGTGGGGAGCGTGGGCATGGAGGTGTGCGTCTCCTGCGACCGGAACGGTCCGGTCCCCGAGGTGCGCGCCGGGGGGCGTCCGCCGGGGCCCGTGGCGATCGCCGACGTGTTGGAGGAGGTCCTGGACGCGGCGGACGCGGCCTACCGGGAGCACGTGCGTCGCACCGCGCACCGCGGCCGGTGGTGATACGGGAGCATCTGTCCCGACATGCGAAGAGATTGCTCCGACGGTATGAATGAAGATCACGGCAGGTGATCGGCACCGATCGGAGTGGAGCATGGACGACTATCCGCTGCTCAATCTGTTCTGGACCATGTTGTGG
This sequence comes from Streptomyces sp. NPDC097619, assembly GCF_040302735.1. Classification (NCBI taxonomy): domain Bacteria; kingdom Bacillati; phylum Actinomycetota; class Actinomycetes; order Kitasatosporales; family Streptomycetaceae; genus Streptomyces; species Streptomyces sp. NPDC097619. The sequence continues at coordinate 59,650 of NZ_JBEOSD010000024.1, forward strand.
ATCTTCCTCTGGGTGATGTGGTTCTTCCTGCTCTTCAGGGTGATCACGGACCTCTTCCGCGACCACGAGATGGGCGGCTGGGCCAAGGCGGGCTGGCTGGTCCTGGTGCTGCTCCTGCCGTACCTGGGCGTGCTCGTGTACCTGATCGTGCGCGGCCGGAGCATGGCCGAGCGGGACCGCAAGCAGATGGCCGACCAGGAGAAGGCGTTCAAGGACTACGTCCGCGAGGCCGCAGGAACCCCGGGCGCCGCACCCAGCAAGGTCGACGAGCTCCACAAGCTGTCCGACCTGAAGGACAAGGGCGCCCTCACGCAGGAGGAGTTCGACCGGGCCAAGGAGAAGCTTCTCGCCTGACCGCCCGCTCCGCCCGGGTTCGTACGCGCCGCGGTCGCGGGACGGTGACCACCATCCCGCGACCGGGCTCAGGGCTCGAAGCGGTACCCCATGCCCGGCTCCGTGATCAGGTAGCGCGGGTGCGAGGGGTCCGCCTCCAGCTTCCGGCGCAGCTGGGCCATGTACACGCGCAGGTAGTTGGCGTTGTCGGCGTAGGTCGGCCCCCACACCTCCAGCAGCAGCTTGCGTTGGCTCACCAGGTGCCCCGGATGGGCCAGCAGGATCTCCAGCAGGTGCCATTCGGTGGGGGTCAGGCGGACCGCCCGGCCGCCCCGGGTGACCTTCTTCGCCGCCAGGTCCACCGTGAACTCCTCCGTGGCGACCAGCGGGGAGCGGTCCGCGGGGGCCGCGTCGGGGCGCCGGCGGGTCGCCGCCCGCAGCCGCGCCAGCAGCTCGTTCATGCTGAACGGCTTGGTCACGTAGTCGTCGGCGCCCGCGTCCAGGGCCCGTACCTTCTCCTCCGAGGTGTGCCGCGCCGACAGCACCAGCACCGGTATCCGGCTCCAGCCGCGCAGCCCCGCGATCACGTCGAGGCCGTCCATGTCCGGCAGCCCCAGGTCCAGCAGGACCGCGTCCGGCCGCCGGGCCGCCGCCAGCCGCAGGGCCGAGGCCCCGTCCCGCGCCTCGTCCACCTCGAACCCGCGCGCCTGGAGGTTGATCCGCAGCGCGCGCACCAGCTGGGGATCGTCCTCCACCACCAGTACCCGGGACATGCTCGCCACCACCCGGCCTTCCTGTCCGTCCTGCCCGTTCCCCGCCGGTGGTCGTCGCCACCGGCGCCCTTTCCGTTCCGGCGTCCCGGCTCAGCCCCGGAGCAGGGCCCGCAGCGCCGTGTTGAGCTCCAGGACGTTCACCCGGGGCTCCCCGATGAAGCCGAGCTGTCGGCCCTCGGTGTGCGCGGCCACCAGCTCCCGGACCCGCTCCACGTCGAGGCCGTTGCGCTCGGCGACCCGGTCGGCCTGGAGCCGCGCGTAGGCGGGGGAGATGTGCGGGTCGAGCCCGGAACCGGAGGAGGTGACGGCGTCCGTGGGCACGTCCGCCGGCGTGAGGCGGTGCCCCGGGGTGGAGTTGTCCCGGACCACGGCCGCCTTGGCCGCCTCCACCGACTCCAGCAGCTCGGGGCTGTCGGCGGCCCGGTTGGTCGCCCCCGACACCAGGAGCGAGTACCGGGTGTTGACGCCGTTGGTGCCGAGCCCGCCGGAGGGCCGGGGCTGGAACCACTTCAGATCCGGGCGGGCCGCCTCGTCGGGGTCCGCCGGGTCCTTCTTCGGGAGGTCGTAGCGCTGCCCGATCAGGGAGGAGCCGACGACCTTCCCGGTGTGGTCCTTGATCTCGGAGCCGTTCGCCCGCCCGCTGAGGAGGGCCTGGGCGACGCCGGTGACGGCGAGGGGGTAGAGGATCCCGCAGATGACGGTGAGGACGAGGAGGGCCCGCAGGCCGGCGCCGAGGAGGCGGGCCGTGGTGCCGAGGGTGTTGTTCATGTCGGTCAGCCGATTCCGGGGATGAGGGAGATGACCATGTCGATGAGCTTGATGCCGATGAAGGGGGCGATCAGGCCGCCCAGTCCGTAGACGGCGAGGTTGCGGCGGAGCATCCGGTCGGCGCTGGTGGGCCGGTAGCGCACGCCCTTGAGGGCGAGGGGGACCAGCGCCACGATGATCAGCGCGTTGAAGACGACCGCGGAGAGGATCGCGGACTCCGGGGAGGCCAGGCCCATGATGTTGAGCTTGTCCAGGCCCGGGTACACCACCGCGAACATGGCGGGGATGATCGCGAAGTACTTCGCCACATCGTTGGCGATGGAGAAGGTGGTCAGGGCCCCGCGGGTGATCAGGAGCTGCTTGCCGATCTCCACGATCTCGATGAGCTTCGTGGGGTCGGAGTCCAGGTCGACCATGTTCCCGGCCTCCTTCGCGGCGGAGGTGCCGGTGTTCATGGCCACGCCCACGTCGGCCTGGGCCAGGGCGGGGGCGTCGTTGGTGCCGTCGCCCGTCATCGCGACCAGCTTCCCGCCGGCCTGCTCCCGCTTGATGAGGGCCATCTTGTCCTCGGGGGTGGCCTCGGCGAGGAAGTCGTCCACCCCGGCCTCGGCCGCGATGGCCTTGGCCGTCAGCGGGTTGTCACCGGTGATCATCACCGTCTTGATGCCCATGCGGCGCAGCTCCTCGAAGCGCTCCCGCATGCCGTCCTTGACCACGTCCTTGAGGTGGATGACGCCCAGGACGCGGGCCCCGTCCCGATCGTGGACGGCCACCAGCAGCGGGGTGCCGCCGGCCTCGGAGATGCGGTCCGCGAGGGCCGCGGCCTCGGCGGTGACCTGTCCGCCCTGCTCCTTCACCCAGGCGATCACGGACCCGGCGGCGCCCTTGCGGGTCCGCTTGCCGTCCACGTCCACCCCCGACATGCGGGTCTGCGCGGTGAAGGCGATCCACTCGGCGTGGGCGAGCTCGCCCTGGTGACGTTCCCGGAGCCCGTACTTCTCCTTGGCCAGGACGACCACGGAGCGGCCCTCCGGGGTCTCGTCGGCGAGGGAGGACAGTTGGGCGGCGTCCGCCAGCTCCGCCGCGGTCGTCCCCTTCACGGGCACGAACTCGGCGGCCCGACGGTTGCCGTAGGTGATGGTGCCGGTCTTGTCGAGGAGCAGGGTGGAGACGTCGCCGGCGGCCTCCACGGCCCGCCCGGACATGGCCAGCACGTTGCGCTGCACCAGCCGGTCCATGCCCGCGATGCCGATCGCCGACAGCAGCGCGCCGATGGTGGTGGGGATCAGGCAGACCAGCAGCGCGGCCAGCACGATCATGGACTGCTCGGCGCCCGCGTAGACGGCGAAGGGCTGGAGGGTGACCACGGCCAGCAGGAAGACGATCGTCAGCGAGGCCAGCAGGATGTTGAGCGCGATCTCGTTCGGGGTCTTCTGCCGGGCCGCGCCCTCGACCAGCGCGATCATCCGGTCGATGAAGGTCTCGCCCGGCTTGGTGGTGATCTTCACGACGATCCGGTCGGAGAGCACCTTCGTGCCGCCGGTCACCGCGCACCGGTCGCCACCGGACTCGCGGATCACCGGCGCGGACTCGCCGGTGATCGCCGACTCGTCCACGGAGGCCACCCCCTCGACCACGTCGCCGTCACCGGGGATGGTGTCGCCGGCCTCGCAGACCACCAGGTCCCCGACCCTCAGGTCGGTGCCCGCCACGCTCTCCTCGCCGCCCGCGCCGGTCAGGCGCCGGGCCACGGAGTCCGTCTTGGCCTTGCGGAGGGTGTCGGCCTGCGCCTTGCCCCGGCCCTCGGCCACCGCCTCCGCCAGGTTGGCGAAGATCGTGGTCAGCCACAGCCAGGCGGTGATCGCCCAGCCGAACCAGTCCGTCGGATCCGTCACCGCCAGCACGGTGGTGACCACCGAGCCGACCAGCACCACGAACATCACCGGGGACTTGACCATCACCCGCGGGTGGAGCTTGCGGACCGCGTCGGGGAGCGACTTCAGCAGCTGCGCCGGATCGAAGAGGCCGCCGCCCACCCGCGGGCCCTCCGGCCCGCGGCCGGTGGGCACGTCCTGGTGCGGAGCCCTGGTGGGAGTGACGGTGCTCATGAGGCCAGTCCTTCGGCGAGCGGACCCAGCGCGAGGGCCGGGAAGTAGGTGAGGCCGGTGACGATGAGGATCGTGCCGACGAGGAGTCCGGAGTACAGCGGCTTGTCCGTGCGCAGGGTGCCCGCCGTCTCGGGGACGGGCTTCTGCTCGGCCAGCGACCCGGCCAGGGCCAGCACGAACACCATGGGCAGGAAGCGCCCCAGGAGCATGGCCAGGCCGATGGTGGTGTTGAACCACGGGGTGTCGGCGCTGAGCCCGCCGAACGCGGAGCCGTTGTTGTTGGCGCCGGAGGTGTAGGCGTACAGCACCTCGGAGAAGCCGTGCGCCCCGGAGTTCAGCATCGACTGCGGCGGGGTGGGCAGCGCCATCGCGGCGGCGGTGAAGCCGAGGACGAGGGCGGGGGTGACGAGGATGTAGCAGGCGGCGAGCTTGATCTCGCGGGTGCCGATCTTCTTGCCCAGGTACTCGGGGGTCCGGCCCACCATCAGCCCGGCGATGAACACCGCGATGATCGCCATGATCAGCATGCCGTACAGGCCGGAGCCGACCCCGCCGGGCGCGATCTCGCCGAGCTGCATGCCCAGCAGCTGGATCCCGCCGCCGAGGCCGGTGTAGGAGGAGTGGAAGGAGTTGACCGCGCCCGTGGAGGTCAGCGTGGTCGCCACCGAGAAGATCGCGGAGGCGCCGACCCCGAAGCGGGTCTCCTTGCCCTCCATCGCCCCGCCGGCCGCCTGGAGGGCCGGGCCGCCGTGGTGGAACTCCGTCCACATCATCAGCGCCGTGAAGCCGATCCAGATGGCGGCCATCGTCGCGAGGATCGCGTAGCCCTGCCGCAGGTTCCCCACCATCCGCCCGAAGGTCCGGGTCAGGGCGAACGGGATCACCAGGATCAGGAGGATCTCGAAGAGGTTGGAGAAGGGGGTGGGGTTCTCGAAGGGGTGGGCGGAGTTGGCGTTGAAGTAACCGCCGCCGTTGGTGCCCAGCTCCTTGATGACCTCCTGGGAGGCCACCGCGCCGCCGTTCCACTGCTGCGTACCGCCCAGGAACTGCCCCACCTGGTGGATCCCGGCGAAGTTCTGGATCGCCCCGCAGGCCACCAGCACGAGCGCGCCGACCACGGACAGCGGCAGCAGGATCCGTACGGTGCCGCGCACCAGGTCCGCCCAGAAGTTGCCCAGCTCGCCGGTACGGGACCGGGCGAAGCCCCGCACCAGGGCCACGGCCACGGCCATGCCCACCGCGGCGGACACGAAGTTCTGCACGGCCAGACCACCGGTCTGCACCACGTGCCCCATGGCCTGCTCACCGGAGTACGACTGCCAGTTCGTGTTCGCCACGAACGAGGCCGCCGTGTTGAAGGCCTGGTCCGGGTCGATGGACACGAAGCCCAGCGAGCCCGGCAGGACCCCCTGGAGGCGCTGCAGGGCGTACAGGAACAGCACGCTCACCGCGGAGAAGGCCAGCACCCCGCGCAGGTAGGCGGGCCAGCGCATCTCGGCGTCCGGATCGGCGCCGATGGCCTTGTAGATCCACTTCTCCGGCCGGTAGTGCCGCTCGGAGGAGTACACCCGCGCCATGTGGTCGCCCAACGGGCGGTACACCAGCGCGAGCACGACTATGAGTGCCGACAGCTGGAGCACGCCGGCGGTGACGGGACTCATCGCTGCTAGAACCTCTCCGGCTTGACGAGGGCGAGGACGAGGTACCCGAGCAGGGAGACGGCCACGATCAGGCCGACGATGTTCTCGGTGCTCACAGCTTGGCCACCCCCTTGGCGATGAGACCCACCAGCGCGAAGACCGCGACCGTGGTGAGGACGAAGGCCAGATCGGCCATCGCGAACTCCTGGAGACGAAGTGACGAAAGGATTCGGCCTGAGCGGCCGGACTCCATCTGACGCCCTCCGGAGCCCCCCTCCCCACCGTCTTGACGCCCCCCTGACGCCCCCCGCACCCGTATTGACGGGACCCTGACGCGAAGGCCCCGGAAGCACCCCCGCCACCGCCCCCGGCACCCGCGACGGGGCGCGCCCCGTCCCCCGGCGGTAAACGGCTCGCCGGGGCCGGTAGCGGGTTCGCTACGATGACGGCAGCCTGCGGACCGGCCCGCCACCCCCCGTGACCTCGGACACGAACAGGGCGGCCGTGCCGGCTGCGGCCTCCCGACTTGGGCCCGCCGCGGCACCGCCCGGCGCCGTACGTACGAAATGGAGCATCCAAGGATGGCTCGACACCTGGTCACCAGCGCGCTTCCCTACATCAACGGGATCAAGCACCTGGGCAACATGGTCGGGTCGATGCTTCCGGCGGACGTGTACTCCCGGTACCTCCGCCAGCGCGGTCACGACGTCCTCTACATCTGCGCCACCGACGAGCACGGCACCCCCGCCGAGCTCGCCGCGAAGGAGGCCGGCCTGTCCGTGGCCGAGTTCTGCGCGCAGGCCCACGAGGCCCAGAAGGCCGTGTACGACGGCTTCGCGCTCGCCTTCGACTACTTCGGCCGCAGCTCCTCGGAGCAGAACCGCGAGATCACCCAGCACTTCGCGCGGCAGTTGCACGCCAACGGCTTCATCGAGGAGCGTGCCATCCGCCAGGTGTACTCGCCGGTGGACGAGCGCTTCCTCCCGGACCGCTACGTCGAGGGCACCTGCCCGCACTGCGGCTACGACAAGGCCCGCGGCGACCAGTGCGAGAACTGCACCCGCGTCCTCGACCCCACCGACCTGATCGACCCCCGCTCCGCCATCAGCGGCTCCACGGACCTGGAGGTCCGCGAGACCAAGCACCTCTTCCTCCTCCAGTCCAAGCTGCAGGACGAGGTCGAGGCCTGGGTCGCCCGGCACGAGGACCAGTGGCCGCAGCTGTCCTCCTCCATCGCCCGCAAGTGGCTGACCGAGGGCCTGCACGACCGCGCCATCACCCGCGACCTCGACTGGGGCGTCCCGGTCCCCGCGGACACCTGGCCCGAGCTGGCCGCCGAGGGCAAGGTCTTCTACGTCTGGTTCGACGCCCCGATCGAGTACATCGGCGCCACGAAGGAGTGGGCCGACGCGGCCCCCGACGGCGAGACCCGGGACTGGAAGTCCTGGTGGTTCGAGGCCGACGACACGGTCCGCTACACCCAGTTCATGGCCAAGGACAACGTCCCCTTCCACACGGTGATGTTCCCGGCCACCGAACTCGGCGTGCGCGAGCCCTGGAAGAAGGTCGACGTCGTCAAGGGCTTCAACTGGCTCACGTACTACGGCGGCAAGTTCTCCACCTCGCAGAAGCGCGGCGTCTTCACCGACGCCGCCCTGGAGCTGCTGCCCGCCGACTACTGGCGCTACTTCCTCATCGCCAACGCCCCCGAGTCCGACGACTCCTCCTTCACCTGGGAGCACTTCGCCGCCACGGTCAACAAGGACCTCGCGGACACCCTGGGCAACTTCGTCAACCGCGTCCTGTCCTTCTCCCGCAAGCGCTTCGGCGACGAGGTCCCCGCGGGCAACCCGGCCGGCGAGGCCGAGACCCGCCTCGGCGAGGAGATCGCCGGGCTCCTCGCCGAGTACGAGGAGCACATGGACGCCCTCCAGTACCGCAAGGCCGCCGCGGCCCTGCGCGCCCTGTGGTCCGCGGGCAACTCCTACCTGGAGGAGAAGGCCCCCTGGCTGGAGATCAAGACCGACCCGGAGGGCGCGGCCCTGACCCTGCGGACCGCGATGAACCTCATCCACCTCTACTCGGTGGTCTCCGAGCCCTTCATCCCGGCCTCGGCCGCCGCCATGCGCGGCGCCTTCGCCCTGCCCGGCGACACCGCCACGTGGGTCACCCCCGAGGCCGCCCGCGCCCTGGACGCGGTCCCCGCGGGCACCCCCTTCACCGTCCCGCCGGTCCTCTTCGCCAAGATCCAGGAAGAGGACCTCGACGCCTACCGCACCCGCTTCGGCGCCGCCGCCAACTGACCCACCCCCGTGCCCCCTGCCCGGCCCACGGCCGCCCAGGGGGCACGGCCGTGTCCGGGGCTGCGCCCTCAGAGGTGGCGCTTCGCCGTCCGCACCAGCAGGTCGATGCCGTCGCGCGTCCGCACCCGCCGCCGGTCCAGCTCCGCCCGGTCCTCCGTCTTGTGGATGACCGTGATCTCGGCGAGCAGGCGCTCACCGGTGCTGCCCAGCTCCTCGTCGTCGGTGAGCATCTGCATGCGGAACAGGGCCTCCTGCGCCTTCGACCTGAGGTCGTACGCCCGGATCTGCACGCCCTCGGCGGGCTCCGGGGGCGGCTGCTCGTGCGTACAGAACCACAGGTGCAGGAGACAGCGCCGATAGTTGATCAACGCCGCCGCATAGGCCGTGTACGCGTCCAGCCGTTCCTGACGCAGCGTCTCGTCCCGAGTGAACCGATGGCCCTTCTCGGCGGTACGCCGTTGGACCTCCAGCGTGATCCCCGAACCGAGCAGGGTCCCCAGGACGGCGACGGCACTGGCGATGATGGCTTCCATTCCGGAAGAAGACCACGCCCGACGCCTCGGCGGGAGCCCCCTTCCCCGTCCTTCTCCCCGGGCACACGGCGCCACGGCCGCCCCACCCCCGGGAACGAGGAAAAACAGGTCAGCCGCCCACTCGATGAGTAGGCGGCTGACCTGCTGTTTCACTGTCGGGGTGGCGGGATTTGAACCCACGACCTCTTCGTCCCGAACGAAGCGCGCTGCCAAGCTGCGCTACACCCCGATCGCCGCTCCGGCCTTCGGCCCTTGCGACATCGATTACTCTAGCGGACCCTCGCCCGGAGACGAAATCCGGTTTCCGGGGGGCCCGGCGGCGGGGTCACTCCGGGGCGGTCAGGGTGAGGAGGGTGGCCTCCGGGGGGCAGGCGAAGCGGACCGGGGTGTAGCGGTTGGTGCCGCAGCCCGCCGAGACGTGGAGGTAGGAGCGGTGCCCGCCGGCCTCGCAGGTGGAGAGGCCCTTGACCCGCTTGGTGTCGAGGTCGCAGTTGGTGACCAGGGCGCCGTAGAAGGGGACGCACAGCTGTCCGCCGTGGGTGTGCCCGGCGAGGATCAGCGGGTAGCGGTCGGCGGCGAAGGACTCCAGGACCCGCAGGTAGGGGGCGTGGACCACGGCCAGGGTGAAGTCGGCGTCGCGGTCCGGGCCGCCGGCCACCTTCTGGTAGCGGTCCCGCTTGATGTGCGGGTCGTCGAGGCCCGTGAAGGCCAGGTCCAGGGAGGGGAGTTTCAGCCGGGCCCGGGTGTTGGTGAGGTCCAGCCAGCCCGCCTCGTCGAAGCCGTCCCGCAGCCCCTCCCAGGGGTTGTGCACGGCGCCCACCACGGGCTTGTTGCCGTTGAGGCCGTGCCGGCCCTGCACCTTCTCGATGAGGTAGCGGCCGGGATTGCGCAGCCGCGGCCCGTAGTAGTCGTTGGAGCCCATGACGTAGGCCCCGGGGAACTCCATCAGGGGGCCCAGCGCGTCCAGCACGTCCGGCACGCCCTCGGTGTCGGAGAGGTTGTCGCCGGTGTTGACGACCAGGTCGGGCCGGAGCCCGGCCAGCGACTGGAGCCAGCGCTTCTTCTTGTGCTGGCCGCGCACCATGTGGATGTCGGAGACCTGGAGGATCCGCAGCGGTCGGGCCCCCCGCGGCAGGACGGGAACGGTCACCCGGCGGAGCCGGAAGGATCGGGCCTCGAATCCGGCGGCGTAGGCCACCCCCGCGGCCCCCACCGCGGCGATTCCGGCGGTGACTTTGAGCGGTACTCCGTAGCGCGCGTGCATCCGCCCATGGTCGCAGACGCGGAAAAAGGGTTGGGCACCCATGGCCGGGCACCTGGCACACTCGTGCCATGACCACGCTCAAGGCCAGACTCCAGGAAGACCTCACCACCGCCATCAAGGCGCGCGACGAGCTGCGCTCGTCCACGCTGCGCCTCACCCTCACCTCCATCACCAAGGAGGAGGTCGCGGGCACCGTCGCCCGTGAGCTCTCCGATGACGAGGTGCTGAAGGTGATCGCGAAGGAGGCGAAGAAGCGCCGCGAGGCCGCGGACGCCTTCGCGCAGGGCGGTCGGCCCGCGCAGGCCGAGCGTGAGACCGCGGAGGGCGAGGTGCTGGCGGAGTACCTGCCCAAGCAGCTCACCGACGAGCAGCTGGTCGAGATCGTGGCCCAGGCGGTGGCCGAGGCCCGTGCCGCGGGTGCCGAGGGGCCGCGGGCCATGGGTGCCGTCATGAAGATCGTGAACCCGAAGGTGGCGGGGCTGGCGGAGGGCGGCCGGGTCGCCGCCGTCGTCAAGCAGCAGCTGTCCTCGTAGCGCGTCGCGAACGAGTCGAAGGGGTGGGGCGCCCGGCGGCAAGAGGCCGGGGGCCCCCCCCCGGGGGGGGGTGGGCCGGGGGGGGAGGCCGGGGGGGGGGGCCGCCGGGGCGCCGGG
>NZ_JBEOSD010000025.1:0-69539 GCF_040302735.1 Streptomyces sp. NPDC097619
GCACGCCGCCAGCGTTCGTCCTGAGCCAGGATCAAACTCTCCATGAATGTTTACCGGTCATCCGGTGCACACACACGAAAGAGCGGGACGATCCAACCGGAATATGGCGGACCGTCCACAGCGTCCTCGCTGTGATGTTGCCTGCCCGAACCCCCGAAGGAGCCGAAACAGGACTTTTTCAAAGGAACCTCATCCACCGAAGTGGACGGGGTATCAACTTCTGGCGTTGATTTTTGGCACGCTGTTGAGTTCTCAAGGTGCGGACGCTTCCTTCGTACTCACCCTCGCGGGTTTTCCTCCGGGCGCTTCCTTCGTTCTTGCGTTTCCGACTCTATCAGACCGTTTCCGTTCCGATTTCCTCGGCGCCTTTCCGGTCCCGACCGCTTTCGCGTCCGCTTCCTTTCCGGCGGTTCCCACCGTACCAGAACCGATTCCGCTTCGTTTCCGACTCGGATTCGAAATCCTGGAGGCCGTGGGGGCCTTTGCCTTTCGGCGTTCCACCACGCTAACGGATTTCACTCTGCCGCTCATAATCGGGCGGACCGGAGAGGAATTCGGGCACGCCGAATGGGTCCCCGTCAGGGTGGTCGTTCGTAGGTGGTGGATGGCCGCTCCGGACCTGCCGACAGCAGGGGTTCCGTTTCAAGCGGCTCGGGCTACGTTAGGCGTCGTGCAAGGGCGAGTCAAGTTGAGCGGCGGCGTGGCGCGTGGGGCCGGTAGGGGCTGACGGTGGGATCGTCCGCGTGCCAGAAACGCCACGGACGGTGGGCTCCTTCGCCGCCGACGCCCGTTCGCGGGCCGGAGCGGAGCAGGTCGGAGGGGACGGGGGTGCCCGTCAGTACCGTCAGGGGTGCTCCGGGGCCCCCGCAGAGGTCCGTACCGTCCAGGGAGCGGTCCACGGCGAGGGCAGTGGCCAGGCGGGCCGGGCCTTTGGCCAGTTCCACCGGCTTTCTGGCGGAAAGCCGGCGTTTGGCGGCGAGATCCGCGCCCGTGATGATCTCCCCGGCCCGCAGGAGGACCCCGGAGGCGGTGCCCTCCGGCCCGCAGACCAGGTTGAGGCTGAACCACATGCCGTAGATGAAGTAGACGTACGCGTGTCCGGGGGGTCCGAACATGGAGGCGTTGCGGGCCGTGCGGCCCCGGTAGGCGTGGGAGCCCGGGTCGGTCGGGCCGTCGTACGCCTCGACCTCGGTGATGCGCAGCTCAATGGGTCCCTCGGGACCGTGCCGGACGAGGGTGCGGCCCAGCAGGTCGGGTGCCACGGTGAGGACCGGCCGGTCGTAGAAGCTCCGGGTCAGGGGCGTACGGTTCGGGCGCGCGCTCATCCGTCCGAGCGTAGTGGAACCGCACGGGAGGGAACCGGGCCCTAAGGTTCCGCGTTTGTAGAGGTCACAGAGATTCGAAGGGGAGACAGGCATGGGCTTCAAGAAGCTGTTCGCGAGTCTGGGCGCAGGCGGTGCCTCGGTGGACACGATCATCACCGAGCCGAACGTGGTGCCGGGCGGCATCGTGCAGGGTGAGGTCCGGATCCAGGGCGGCTCCGTGGAGCAGCAGATCGAGGGGCTGTCCATCGGGCTCCAGGCGCGGGTGGAGGTGGAGAGCGGCGACAACGAGTACAAGCAGGACGTCGTCTTCACGAAGCAGCGGCTGGGTGGCGCCTTCCAGGTGCAGGCGGGTGCGGTGCACGTGGTCCCCTTCGGTCTGGAGATCCCGTGGGAGACGCCGGTCACCCACTTCGCGGGTCAGCACCTGCGGGGCATGAACATCGGGGTGAGCACGGAGCTGGAGATCGCGCGGGCCGTGGACGCGGGCGACCTGGACCCGATCAACGTGCACCCGCTGCCGGCGCAGCAGGCGATCCTGGACGCTTTCGGTCAGCTGGGGTTCCGGTTCCGGAGCGCGGACATGGAGCGCGGGCACATCCGCGGGACGCGGCAGACGCTGCCGTTCTACCAGGAGATCGAGTTCCTGCCGCCGCAGCAGTACCACGGGCTGAACCAGGTGGAGCTGACGTTCGTCGCAGACGGCAACGAGATGGACGTCGTGCTGGAGATGGACAAGAAGCCGGGTCTGTTCACGGAGGGCAGCGACACGTACCGCTGCTTCCGGGTGGGGCTGCACACGTACCAGAACACGGACTGGGCGGCGTACCTCAACGAGTGGATCGCGTCCGTCGGCTCCAAGCGCAACTGGTTCTAGGGAGATCCCCGTGTCCGAGCTCAAGAGGCCGCCGCTGCCGCACGACTTCCACCCGGAGGTCCCCTCCTTCTCGGTGACCAGCCAGGATCTGGCTCCGGGTGCCGAGCTGGGGGCGGACCAGGTGAAGGCGGGGGGTGACCGGTCCCCGCAGCTGCGGTGGGAGGGGTTCCCTCCGGAGACCAAGAGCTTCGCCGTGACCTGCTTCGATCCGGACGCGCCCACGGGCAGCGGCTTCTGGCACTGGGTCCTGTTCGACCTGCCGGTGTCGGTGACGGAGCTACCGGCGGGCGTGGGTACGGCCGCGGGCGAGGGTCTGCCGGCGGGTGCGGTGCAGGTCCGGAACGACTACGGCGACCGGGACTTCGGGGGTGCGGCTCCGCCGGCCGGGGAGCGGCACCGTTACGTGTTCACGGTGTATGCCGTGGACGAGGAGAAGCTGGGGCCGGATGCGGACGCTTCTCCCGCGGTCGTCGGATTCCACCTGCGCTTCCACGCGCTGGCGCGTGCGCAGCTGATCGGTGAGTACGAGGCTCCACGGGGGAGCTGATCCTCCGTCGTCCGGCGTAGGGATGCTGGTCTGATCGTTCGCCGGTCGTTTGCCCGGTCCTGGTCTAAAGGTGGCCCGGACCGGGCATTTTTATTGCGTTGTCCCGCGTGGCGCGCGCGGCCAGAGTGGTTGCGGGCCCTGCTGCCAGGGTGGTCGCGGGCCTGCGCACGGGAGGTGGGCGAGATGCGGGACACGCTGGTGCTGAACGCGAGCTTCGAGCCGCTGTCGACGGTGTCGATGAACCGGGCCGTGGTGCTGGTGCTCCAGGACAAGGCCGTGGTCGAACAGTCGCATCCCGAGCTCCTGGTGCGTGCGGCCGCGGTGGAGTTGCCGGTGCCCCGGGTGATCCGGCTCTGCCGGTTCGTTCGGGTGCCGTTCCGAAAACACGCGCCGTGGTCGAGGCGTGGGGTGTTGGCGCGTGACCAGCACAGATGCGCGTACTGCGGGAGGCGGGCGACCACGGTGGACCATGTGGTCCCGCGGTCGCAGGGGGGTGGGGACACCTGGTTGAACACGGTGGCCTCCTGTGCCGAGGACAATCACCGGAAAGCGGCGCGGACGCCGGACGAGGCGGGGATGCCGCTGTTGCGGAAGCCGTTCGTGCCGTCTCCGGCGGACGCGATGTTGCTGTCGCTGGGGGCGCGGCAGCGGGAGGCGCTGCCGGAGTGGCTGGGCCGCTCGGCCTGAGCTTCGTAGGGGGCCCGTGGGGGCCGGGGGGTTGTGGGCAGGCCGGTTCCGGACCGTGAGGTCCGGGCCGGCCTGTTGTCGTTCCCGGGTGAGTCGAGTTGTTCTACGTCGTTCAGCGGATGAGGAGTTGGACGATGGCGAGGAGGCCGACCACGACGATGACGGTACGGAGCACCGCGGGTGGCAGGCGGCGGCCGACGCGGGCGCCGAGTTGGCCGCCGAGGGTGGAGCCGAGGGCGATGAGCAGGACGGCGGTCCAGTCGAACTCGGCGACGAAGAGGAAGAAGACGGCGGCGATGCCGTTGACGAGTCCGGCGAGGACGTTCTTGACGGCGTTGGTGCGCTGGAGGTCCTCGTGCATGAGCAGGCCCATGAGGCCGAGGTAGAGGACGCCCTGGGCGGCGCCGAAGTAGCCGCCGTAGGCGCTGGCGAAGAACATGCCGGTGAGGAGGGCGGGGCCGCCGTCGGGGTGCGGTCCGGGAGCGCCGGTGGCCTCCTGGCGGGCGCGCAGGGCGCGGGCGAGGCGGGGCTGGAACACGACGAGGAGCAGGGCCAGGCCGATGAGGACCGGGACGATGGTGTCGAAGGAGTCCGAGGGCAGGGTGAGCAGGAGGACGGCTCCGGCGAGTCCGCCGAGGAGGCAGACGGCGGAGAGGCGGAGGATGCGGCGGCCCTGGCCGACGAGTTCCTTGCGGTAGCCGATGGCGCCGCTGATCGAACCGGGCACCAGGCCGAGGGTGTTGGAGACGTTGGCGGTGACCGGGGGCAGGCCGGTCGCGAGGAGCACCGGGAAGGTGATGAGGGTGCCGGAGCCGACGATGGTGTTGATGGTGCCCGCTCCGACGCCGGCGGCGAAGACAGCGAGGGATTCCCAGGGGGACATGACCGGCCTTTCGCATGGGTGAGCCCCCCGGCGCGGGCCGGGGGGCTCGACGATCATGCGTCAGGCGGGGTGGCGTCAGTCGATCGGGGGCTGTTCGCGGCGGTCGGTGGTGCCGCCGCCGTGCCCGTTGTGCTGGTCCTGGCGGGGGCTGAGGCCGGCCGAACCTCCGCCCATGGGGCCGAAGTTGCCGATGGCTCCGCTGAGGCCCTTGAGGGCGTCGCCGATCTCGCTGGGGACGATCCAGAGCTTGTTCGCGTCGCCCTCGGCGATCTTCGGGAGCATCTGGAGGTACTGGTACGAGAGGAGCTTCTGGTCGGGGTCGCCCGCGTGGATGGACTCGAAGACGGTGCGGATGGCCTGGGCCTCGCCCTCGGCGCGGAGGGCGGCGGCCTTGGCGTCACCTTCGGCGCGGAGGATGGAGGACTGCTTCTCGCCCTCGGCGCGAAGGATCTCGGACTGTCGGACACCCTCGGCCTGGAGGATCGCGGCGCGCTTGTCGCGGTCGGCGCGCATCTGCTTCTCCATCGAGTCCTGGATGGAGGTGGGCGGCTCGATGGCCTTGAGCTCGACGCGGTTGACGCGGATGCCCCACTTGCCGGTGGCCTCGTCGAGGACTCCGCGGAGGGCGGCGTTGATCTCCTCGCGGGAGGTCAGGGTCCGTTCCAGGTCCATGCCGCCGATGATGTTGCGGAGGGTGGTGACGGTGAGCTGCTCGATGGCCTGGATGTAGCTGGCGACCTCGTAGGTGGCGGCCCGGGCGTCGGTCACCTGGTAGTAGATGACGGTGTCGATGTTGACGACGAGGTTGTCCTGGGTGATGACCGGCTGCGGCGGGAACGGGACGACCTGTTCGCGGAGGTCGATCCGGTTGCGGATCGAGTCGATGAACGGGACGACGATGTTGAGGCCGGCGTTGAGGGTCCGGGTGTAGCGGCCGAACCGTTCGACGATCGCCGCGCTGGCCTGCGGGATGACCTGGATCGTCTTGACCAGGGCGATGAAGACCAGCACCACCAGAATGATCAGGACGATGATGATCGGTTGCATGCGGTTCCCCGTACCCTTCTAGCTGCCTGTCCTGCGCGTTGGAAGCGCAGTGCCCCTTGTGCGGAGTCTCGCAGACCTGCGTCTCCGGCGAGCCGGATTCGGTCACTTGGCGTCACCTGTGGGGGTGCGCCGTGCACTGTCACGTTGTGGTGTCACGTTGCCGTGTCACCTTGTGCGGCTTTCGCCCGTTCTTTCCGGGTCGGGCCGCGCTCGGCCGTCACATGACGACGGCGGTGGCCCCGTCGATCTCCACCACGTCCACCTGCTGTCCGGGTTCGAAGGTGGTGTCCGCGTCCAGGGCGCGGGCCGACCAGATCTCCCCCGCGAGCTTGATCCTGCCGCCGCCGTCGTCCACGCGCTCCAGGACCACGGCGGTGCGGCCCCGGAGGGCGTCCACTCCGCTGGCGAACTCGGGGCGTTGGCTGCGGTGTCGGTTGGCGACGGGTCGCACCACGACGAGCAGCGCGACCGACACCACGACGAAGACGAGGACTTGGGCGACCACTCCCCCGCCGAGTGCCGCGGTGATCGCCGCGACGACCGCTCCCGCGGAGAACATGCCGAATTCCGGCATGGCGGTCAGGACCAGCGGAATGCCCAGTCCGACCGCGCCGATGAGCCACCACACCCATGCGTCGATGTCCACATGGTCATGGTAAATCGGCCGGGCGCGGTCCGGACAGGGTGCGGTGCCGGGCTCAGCGGAGCGGGAGGCCCCGGGCGGTCCAGCGGTCGTGCTCGGTGCGCTCGACGACGAGCGGCAGGCCGAAGCAGAGGGAGAGGTTGCGGGAGGTGAGTTCGAGGTCGATCGGTCCGGCGGTGACGACCTTGCCCTGGCGGATCATGAGGACGTGGGTGAAGCCGGGGGCGATCTCCTCGACGTGGTGCGTGACCATGATCATGGAGGGGGCGAGGGGGTCCCGGGCCAGTCGGCCGAGGCGGCGGACCAGGTCCTCGCGGCCGCCGAGGTCGAGGCCGGCGGCGGGCTCGTCGAGGAGCAGCAGCTCGGGGTCGGTCATCAGGGCGCGGGCGATCAGGGTGCGCTTGCGCTCGCCCTCGGAGAGGGTGCCGAACTTCCGGTCGAGGTAGGCGGTCATGCCGAGGCGGTCGAGGAAGGCGCGGGCGCGCTGCTCGTCGACCTCCTCGTACTGCTCCTGCCAGCCGGCGGTCATGCCGTAGGCGGCGGTGAGGACGGTCTGGAGGACGGTCTGCCGCTTGGGGAGCTTGTCGGCCATGGCGATGCCGGCCACGCCGATCCGGGGGCGGAGGTCGAAGACGTCGACCTTGCCGAGGGTGCTGCCGAGGATGGCGGCGCTGCCCTTGCTGGGGAAGAGGTAGCTGGAGGCGATGTTGAGCAGGGTGGTCTTCCCGGCGCCGTTCGGGCCGAGGATGACCCAGCGCTCCCCCTCCTTGACCGACCAGGAGACCTGGTCCACCAGAGCCCGGCCCTCGCGGATGACGGATACGTCCTCCAGCTCCAGTACATCGCTCATGAGCGCGTTGTCTCCCATTGCAGTCTCGACTGTCACAGTGCGCCTGTGGGCGCATCCCCAGGGGAAAACCTACGCCACTCGGGGAGTGCCCCGGGGACGAGGTCGGGGGAAGGGCGGGTCCGTAGGGTGGGGGGCATGCTTTCTGAACCACGGTCCGGGCGCCTGGCCGCCTGGGGCAATGCGTTGTTGGGCGGGCTGGTGTCCCCGGACGAGGCCGTTGTGGCGGTCGTCGGCGAGGACGCCGTACACCGGGTGGAAGGGCTGCCGGGTGAATCGGGGCCGGTGGGGCTGTCGCTGGCGTTGGGGCGGTTGCGCGTGCTGGGGGTGACGGGGTTGCGGGTGGCGCTGCCCGCGCCGGGGCACCCGTTGGGGCTGTCCGGACCGCCGGAGTTCAACGCGCGGGCGCTGGAGGCGGCGGAGGCCGTGGTCTGCGTGGGCGCGGCTCTGGGGCTGGTGCCGGAGGTCACCGAGGCGGGGCCCGAGGGGGACGTGCACGTGGGGGTGGTGTGGCACTGCCTGCCGGTGCGGGAGGCTCCGCCCGCCGACGTGCCCTCGCTGGGCGAGGCGGAGCGGGAGCTCGCGGAGGGGATGCGGGAGGCCACGGAGGTGCTGACGCGGTTGGACGTGGCCGCCTCGGGGCCGGTGGCGGAGGCGGCCCGCGCGGCGTACGCGGCGCGGGCGGAGCGGGGCCGTGAGGTGCTGGCCCCTGGGTATCCGCCGCGGGCCGTGCGGGTGCTGGAGCTGGCGCAGCGGATCGGTCTGCTGATGGATCTGGCGCAGGGGCGCGGGCAGGGGGGCGCGGTGAGCGCCTCGGAGATGTCGGCGCGGGCGCTGGCGCTGGCTCCGGTGGAGCGGGTGGCACGGCGGGCTCAGGTGGCGGCGTACAACGCCTACGTGGAGGAGCAGGAGCGGCGGCGGGGCTGAGGCGGGCGCCGCGCCGCGGCGGGTGTCGGCGATCGCCCGCGATGACCCGCGGGTGGGGGGCCGTGACCCGGGAGTGGGGGCGGCGCGGGTGGGGGGCCTGGGCGAGGGTGTGACGCGTCGCGTTGCAGGGTGATCGGTGACGTTGCGCTGAGGCGTGTCCCCTGAGGACGGGCGTGCCCGGACGCGCCGCGGCCCCGCTTCCGGGGAGAGGAGGGAAGCGGGGCCGCGGGGCGGGGCCGGTCTCAGTGGTTGAGGCCGGTGTTGCCGAAGGCTCCGTTGAGCAGGCCGATGACGTTGACGGTGTTGCCGACCGCATTGACCGGGACGTGGACCGGGGCCTGGATGAGGTTGCCCGAGCCGACGCCGGGAGAGTTGAGGGCCTCACCGTGGGCGTGCGCACCGCCGTGCGCGGAGGAGACCCCGGCACCCGCGGCGATCAGACCGCCGGCGATCATGGTGACGGCAGCCGCCTTCTTCATGTTCTTCACTTCACGTCCTCCATCGGTTCGCCGCGACCGTGAGCCGCGGCACGCCATGGAGAACGGCGCCCCGCCGTTCGGGTTCCGCCATGTGGGCTACATCCACCCGACGGTATGAATCTCATCCTCTCCCTTTACCTGCCCGGCCGGTGGGTCCGGCGGGGCGGGTGGGACCGCCGGTACGTCCGTCACCTGCTGAGACCGTGCCGGACCGCCCAGAGGGCGGCCTGGGTGCGGTCGGCGAGGTCGAGCTTCATCAGGATGTTCGAGACGTGCGTCTTGACGGTCTTCTCGGAGAGGACCAGGGCGCGGGCGATCTCGCGGTTGGAGCGGCCGTCGGCGATCAGGCCGAGGACCTCGCGTTCGCGGTCGGTGAGGCCGCCGCCGCGGCCCCCGGCGGGGGGCTGCTCCTCCTGCGCGAGGAGGGCCTCGGCGACCTCGGGCTGGAGCAGTACGTGCCCGGCGTGGACGGAGCGGATGGCTCCGGCGAGGGCCTCGGGGTCGATGTCCTTGTAGACGTAGCCCGCGGCCCCGGCGCGTAGGGCGGGGACCACGGTGCGCCGCTCGGTGAAGCTGGTGACGATGAGGACCCGGGCGGGGCTGTCGAGCGCGCGGAGCCGACGCAGGGCCTCGATGCCGTCGGTGCCGGGCATCTTGATGTCCATGAGGACCACGTCCGGGTGGAGCTCGCCGACGGCGGCGACCCCTTCCTCTCCGTCGGCGGCCTCGCCGACGACCTCGATGTCGTCCTGCACCTCCAGGAAGGTGCGCAGGCCGCGGCGGACGACCTGGTGGTCGTCGACGAGCAGGACCCGGATCCTGGTGCCGGTCGCGTCAGCCACCGGGGACCTCCATCTCGATCGTGGTGCCCTGGCCGGGCACGGACTGCACGGTGAGGGTGCCGCCGACGCCGGCGGCGCGGTCCCGCATGGAGACCAGGCCGAGGTGGCGGCCGGCGCGGCGGACGGCCCGCGGGTCGAAGCCCTTGCCGTCGTCGGTGACGCGGAGCAGCGCGCCGGGGCCGCGGCGGGCGAGGAGGACCTCGACGCGGGCGGCCGCGGAGTGCCGTAGGGCGTTGTGGAGGGCTTCCTGGGCCACGCGGAGCAGGGCTTCCTCCTGGGAGGCGGGGAGGGCGCGTACACCGTCACATGTGAACGTGACATGTGAGGTGTGTGCGCGGTCGAGGACCTGGACCTGGGTGCGCAGGGTGGCGATCAGTCCGTCCTCGTCGAGGGCGGCGGGGCGGAGCTCGACGACGGCGGCGCGCAGCTCGTCGGCGGCTTCGGCGGCGAGGGTGGCGACCTGGTGGAGTTCGGTCTTGGCGCGGGCCGGGTCGCGGTCGACGAGGGCGGCGGCGGCCTGGGCGGTCAGCCGGAGGGAGAAGAGCTTCTGGCTGACGGCGTCGTGGAGCTCGTGGGCCAGGCGGGAGCGTTCCTCGGTGATGGTGAGTTCACGGCTGCGCTCGTAGAGGCGGGCGTTGGTGAGGGCGATGGCGGCGTGCTGGGCGAGGATGCCGAGGAGTTCCTCGTCCTCCTCGGTGAAGCCGCAGGAGGCCGGGGCGTCGGGGGCGGGGCGGGCGCAGCGCTTGTTCGCGAGGAAGAGGGCGCCGAGGGTCTCGTCCCCGTCGCGGATCGGCAGGCCGAGGAAGTCGGACATGTCGGGGTGGGCGGCGGGCCAGCCGCCGAAGCGGGGGTCCTCGCGGACGTCGGCGAGGCGTTCGGGGCCGGAGCTGTGGAGCATCGCGGCGAGGATTCCGTGCTGGCGGGGCAGGGGGCCGATGCGGCGCCACTGTTCGTCGCTGATGCCGTCGACGACGAACTGGGCGAAGCCGCCGTGGTCGTCCGGGACGCCGAGGGCCGCGTACTCGGCGTCGAGGAGTTCCCGGGCGGAGGCCACGATCGTCTTGAGCACGTCGCGCACTTCCAGGTGGCGGCTCATCGCGAGGAGCGCGGTGCTGACCGCGGCCAGGCCGTGGCCGGGCCGGTGGCCGCTTCCGGGGCCGGGCCTTCGGCTGCCGTGACCTGCGCTGGGGCTCATGGGGCTCACGGTATAGGGGAGCGGCGGGGCCGGTATCGGGCCGCGGTCGCAGGGGGCGGGGGCGGGGGGCCTAGGACCTCGGGGGGATGCCCCGGGGGCTCGGGGGTACCCGGGGCGGAGGGGTGCGGGTCGGTCTCTGCCCCTGGGTGGAGGGTCGGGGACGGTGTCTCCTCCTCAGGGAGGAGGGGCGCCTACGCTCCGCGTCGCCTTCGCAACGTCCGGTGAGACTGTTACGTGGTCGATGTGAGCCCGCGCATAGGACCTATTTCACTTACGAAGCCGCTTAGTGGACGCATAAGCGGCGCGTCAGTGCTGATCAGCAGGGGGCAGGGGGCGAATCGGACGGGTCGGTGGGGGCCCCTGATCCACTAAGCGGCTTCGTACCGGACGTCTTTGCCTCAGGTTTTTGCCGCCGCTAAGAATGGCTGCCGTCGCCAGGCGCCGAGGGTCATGGACCCCCGGCGCCGTCCTGCGGCCCTCCGCTCTTCGAAAAGGTCGTCCACTCATGTCTGCTTCCAGCCCTGCCGGCCATAGCCGCTTCACCAAGGCCCACAAGCTGTCGATCGCCGGCGTCGCCTCCCTGGGTGTCGCCGCCCTCGCCGTGAGCCTGGTGCCGGCCGACAACGGCAAGAGCGAGACCGTGGTGACCGCCTCCCCCGTGGCCTGGACGCAGCTGGTGGACGCCGCCCACCCCAAGGCCGTGCAGGCCGGGCTGGCGCAGCAGCACCTGGTGGCCGACCAGAACGCCAAGGAGACCGCCGCCAAGGCCGCCGCCGCGGCGAAGGCCAAGGCGCAGGCGGAGGCGAAGGCCGCCGCGAAGGCGAAGGCCGAGTCCCGCGCGAAGGCCGCCGCCGCGAAGGAGCGCGCCGCGAAGGCCGCCGCCAGCCGTGCCGCCGCCCGCACGCCGATCTACGCGAACAACCTGGACGGCTGGATCAAGGAAGCGCTGAGCATCATGCAGCGCGAGGGCATCCCCGGCAGCTACGACGGCATCCACCGCAACGTGATGCGCGAGTCCAGCGGCAACCCGCTGGCCATCAACAACTGGGACATCAACGCCCAGAACGGCATCCCGTCCAAGGGCCTGCTCCAGGTGATCTACCCGACCTTCGCCGCCTACCACGTCAAGGGCACGAAGTTCGACCAGTACGACCCGGTCGCCAACATCGTGGCCGCCTGCAACTACGCGGCGGACCGCTACGGCTCCATCAACAACGTGAACAGCGCCTACTAGGAGCTGTCCGGGCCGGGTGCGCGGTCTGCGCGCCCGACCTTCCGGTCCCCCATGCGCCTCAGGGCGGCCCCCGTGCGAACGGGTGCCGCCCTGAGGCGTCGACGCGTGCGCCCGCCGGTGCCGGCGGCGGGCGGGGCCGCTACTTGCGCATGACCTCCGGCTCGTGGCGGCGCAGCAGGCGGGCGACGACGAAGCCGCAGGCGATGCCGATGAGCAGCAGGACCGAGAGGTCGAAGACCCACTGCCCGGTGGTGGCCTCCCACAGCGGGTCGGTGTTGGTGGGGTTGTCCTGGTCCCACGGCGGCATGAGGACCGCGAGGTTCAGGGTGGTGCCGGCGGCGGCCACGGCCCAGCGGGAGGGCATCAGCCAGGCGAACTGCTCCAGGCCGGGCGAGTCGTACACCTGGAAGAGGATGCCGGTGAAGACGACCTGGACGATCGCGAACATGACGAGCAGCGGCATGGTCTTCTCGGCGGTCTTCACCAGCGAGGAGATGACCAGGCCGAACATCATCGAGGTGAAGCCCAGGGCCGTGACGGACAGGCACAGCTCCACGGCGGGCGGCAGGACCAGGCCCTCGGCGGGCAGGTCGCGCGGGAAGAAGCCGATCGCGCAGATCACCACGCCCTGGACGGCCGTGATGAAGCCCAGCACGATGATCTTGGACATCAGGTAGGCGGAGCGGGACAGGCCGGTGGCGCGCTCCCGCTCGTAGATGACCCGTTCCTTGATCAGCTCGCGGACGGAGTTGGCGGCGCCGGAGAAGCACATGCCGACCGCGAGGATCAGCATGATCGTGCCGGCGTCGCCGTTGAACCGCGACGGCGGCTTCGGCGGGGCCAGGCCGAAGGTCGCCGGGATCACCGTGGACACCACGCCGAGGACGGCCGGGAGGATCAGCATCAGGGCCATGAAGCCCTTGTCCGAGGCGATGACGGAGACGTAGCGGCGCATCAGCGTGATCAGCTGCGAGCCCCAGCCCTGCGGCTTGGGCGGCCGGACCTGCGCGTTCGGCATGCTCACCGACTGCGGGGCGACCGCGTCGATGTCGGCCGCGTACAGCTGGTAGTGCTGCGAGCCCTTCCAGCGGCCCGCCCAGTCGTAGTCGCGGTAGTTCTCGAAGGCCGAGAAGACGTCGGCCCAGGTGGTGTAGCCGAAGAAGTTCAGGGCCTCGTCCGGCGGACCGAAGTACGCCACCGAACCGCCGGGGGCCATGACCAGGAGCTTGTCGCACAGCGCCAGCTCGGCCACGGAGTGGGTGACCACGAGCACCGTCCGGCCGTCGTCGGCCAGACCGCGCAGCAGCTGCATGACGTCGCGGTCCATGCCCGGGTCCAGACCGGAGGTCGGCTCGTCCAGGAAGATCAGCGAGGGCTTGGTCAGCAGCTCCAGGGCCACGGACACGCGCTTGCGCTGACCGCCCGAGAGCGAGGTGATCTTCTTGTCCTTGTGGATGTCGAGCTTGAGCTCGCGCAGCACCTCGTCGATGCGGTCGGCGCGCTCGGACTCGGCGGTGTCCCCGGGGAAGCGGAGCTTGGCCGCGTACTTCAGGGCGGTCCGGACCGTCAGCTCCTTGTGCAGGATGTCGTCCTGCGGGACCAGGCCGATGCGCTGGCGGAGCTCCGCGAACTGCTTGTACAGGTTGCGGTTGTCGTAGAGGACGTCGCCCTCGTTGGCGGGCCGGTAGCCGGTCAGCGCCTTCAGCAGGGTGGACTTGCCGGAGCCGGACGGGCCGATCACGGCGATCAGCGACTTCTCCGGGACGCCGAAGGAGACGTCCTTGAGGATCTGCTTGCCGCCGTCCACCGTGACGGTGAGGTGCCGGGCCGAGAAGGAGACCTCGCCGGTGTCGACGAACTCCTCCAGCCGGTCGCCCACGATCCGGAAGGTGGAGTGGCCGACGCCGACGATGTCGTTCGGGCCGAGCAGCGCCGTACCGGACTTGGCCAGCGGCTGACCGTTGACGTACGTGCCGTTGTGGCTGCCGAGGTCGTGGATCTCCAGCCGTCCGCCCGAGGAGCGGAACTCCGCGTGGTGACGGGACACCTGCAGGTCCGAGACGACCAGCTCGTTGTCGAGCGCGCGGCCGATGCGCATGACGTGGCCGAGCGAGAGCTGGTGGAAGGTGGTCGGGCTGCGGTCCCCGTAGCCGTGGGCCCCCGCACCGGCGGCGCGCGGGGCGCCCTGCTGCTGCGGAATCTGCCCCTGCTGCTGCGGGGGCACCTGGCCCTGCTGCGGCGACCCGCCCGGGCTCCGGTGCCCGGGGTACTGGTGCGCCTGGCCGGGGTGCCCGGCCTGGTGCGCGGCGTATCCGGGCTGCGGCTGCTGCCCGGGGTGCGCGGCACCCGCGGCGGCCCCCGCCACCGCCGGGGAGGCCGCGGCCGGAGCGGCGGCGGTGAAATCGAGCCGCGGCCCGTCGGAGGCGTTGCCGAGGTGCACCACCGTGCCCGCGGCGAGCTCCAGCCGCTGGACCCGCTGGCCCTGCGCGTAGGTGCCGTTGGTGCTGCCGTGGTCCTCCACGGACCAGCCGCGGCCGTTCCAGCCGATCGTGGCGTGCCGCCACGAGACCCTCGCGTCGTCGATCACCACGTCGCCCTGGGGGTCACGCCCCAGGGTGTACGACCTGGACGGATCGAGAGCCCAGGTCCTTCCGTTCAATTGCAGTACGAGTTCCTGCACTCCATGCCCCACTTGTTGTCCCCCGGTGCCCCCTGACAGCAGGGAGTCTAGGGATGGCGAACATCGGGGGGAACTATTTCAGGCCCGGGGCCGGATGTGGAATCCGGCTCCCGCAACGGCGCGCGCCCCCGGGCCGCGGGCCGGCACGCGGCCGCTGACCGGCGGCTCTCCGCCCCCCGCCCGCACCCCTGTTGACGGACCGTCCGGTCACTTCCGGACAGGGGCGTTGACGGGGTCGGAAAGCGCCCGGAGAGTGGAAAGAGGCCATGAGTCCGTACGGATCATGGCAATTCGGAGATCAAGGATCACTCGGTACGAATCGGGGTCCGGGCATGGGGCGGTACGGGGGCGGAGAACCGGGCGGAGCGGGGCGGGCGTTCGGGGCCGCCACCCCCGAGGCCCGGAGCGGCGGGGCGGCGGCCTGGTGGTGGTCGCCGCTGTGCGCGGTGGCGGTGGTGGGGTGGTCCCTGGCCGTGATGGCCGGGGTGGCCGCGGCGGGACTGTGGCTGCTGGGCGCGCGGGAGCTCGGCGGGGCAGGCGGGGAGGGGGCCTCGCTGCCGGCGCTGACGGCGGCGCTGCTGGTGCTCGCGGTCGGCGGGACGGTGACCCCCTCGGGAGAGGTGTCCGCCTTCGGACTGGACGGGGCCGCGGCGGAGACCGCGGTGCGGGTGACGCCGCTCGGGATCTCGCTGGCCGGGGCGCTGGTGCTGGGGCCGCTCTTCCTGCGCGCGGCGCGGGCGGTGGGGGCCGGGGGTGGTCCCGGGGCGGGCCGGCGGGTGGCCGGGCTGGCGGCGGCCGTCGTGGGGCTGTTCGGGGCCGCGGCCTGGGGGTTGGCGCGGGCGGCGCACGAGGTGGTGACCCTGGACGGGGCCCGGTGGGGCGGGGCCGACGGGGGCACGGGGAGCGGCGGGGCGGGTGGGCCCGGGTCCCTCGGGCTCGGCGGGCTCGGGCTCGGCGGGGCCGGGCGGCTCGCGGACGGGGCCGGGCTCGGCGGGCTGTGGCGGGAGCGGGTCGGGGACCTGGTGGACGCGCAGGCGCGCGTCGGCTTCTCCGCGGACGCGGGGGCGGCGCTGCGCGGGGCCCTGGTGTGGGCGGCGGCCGTCCTGCTGCTCGCCCGGCTGACCTCGCGGCGGGGTGGGGCGCGGGCGGGGAGGTGGGGGGTCGTCTCGGGGTGGGTGCGGCCGGGGTCGTCCGCGGTGGTGGCGATGCTGCTGGTGGCGGTCCTCGCGGGGCTGGGGGCGGCCGGTTGGGCCGCGGCCCGGGACGAGCACCCGGGCCGGATCCTGGGCGCGGCCCTCCTCGGGGCGCCCAACGGAGCCTGGACGGCGGTGCCGCTGGGGCTGCTGGTGCCCTGGGAGGGGCGGGCCGAGGGCTCCCTGGCCGAGGTGCTGCCCGATCCGCTCGGCCCGCTGGTGACCGGCTCGGGAGACGAACGGGCCGCGCTGAACCTGCCTCGGCTCGCGGAGGCGGACGGGCGGGTGTGGCTGTTGCTCGTGGCCCTCGCGGTGCTGCTGCTGTACGCGGGCACGCTGTCGGCGGTACGGGCGCCGGACCACGGGCCGCTGCGTGGCGCCGTGCGGCTGGGGGGCGCCCTGGCGGTGGCGCTGCCGGTGCTGACGGTCCTGACGGCGGTGTCGGCCGGGGCCTCGCTGTCGGTACTGGGCGTGGACGCCTTCGAGGCGGGGCTGGAACTCCGGGCCGATCCGGGGTGGGCGGCGGTGGCGGGGGCCGCGTGGGGGGCGGGGGCCGGAGCGGTGGGGGCGGTGCTCGTGCGGGCGGTTCGGGGCGGGCGGGAGGGTGCGGGGGGCGGCGGGAGGGTGGGGGCCGGCGGGATGGGAGCGGTCGGGGCCGGGAATGCGGGGGCCGGGACCGGGATCGTGGGGCCGTACCGACCGTCGCCGGTGCGGGGGCCGGCGCTGGGGGAGGTCAATCCGTATCGGGTGGCGGGGGCGGGGGCGGGACCGAGTGCGGGGGCGGGAGCGGGGGGTGCGGGCTCGGGGGTGGAGGAGCAGGAGACCGTGACCGGGTTGCCGCCGGTGCCGCCGAGGGGTGCGGGCGGACGGGGTGGGGGGCGGGCGGCGTTCACGCCGCCGCCGTTGCCGCCGCCACCTCCGCCTCCGCCTCCGCCGGCGGGGGGTGGGTGAGGGGTGCCGCTGCGCGGGGCTTCTTCCCCGCCCCGCCCCTTCCCGGAACCGGGCGCCCGCGGCGGCCCCGGGCCACGCCGTGACGGCAAGCCGCTACCGCGGCCCCTCGGGGGCTCCGCCCCCCACACCCCCGCGCCTCACACTCCGCCGGCTACCGCTGGGAGGTACCCCCTGGCGGGGCCGGGATTCGGTTCCGGTTGGTCGTCGGGTGCGGCTCACCGATCGCCTCACGCGCCGGCGGGGCCGGGGTTTCGCTCCGGGGGTCGTCCCGGGGGGTGGGACGGGGGGCGGTGGTCGTGGGGGTACGGGATACGGTGAGGTCACCATGAGCGCTTCGCAGACCTCCGCCGTCCCCACCCTCCTCGTCAAGATCTTCGGCAAGGACCGTCCCGGGATCACCGCCGGACTGTTCGACACTCTTGCCGCCTACTCCGTCGATGTCGTGGACATCGAGCAGGTCGTCACCCGTGGCCGCATCGTGCTGTGCGCGCTGGTCACCCGACCGGAACAGCCGGGCGGTGAGGGCGAACTGCGGGCCACCGTGCACAGTTGGGCCGAGTCGCTCAAGCTGCAGGCCGAGATCATCTCCGGTACCGGTGACAACCGGCCCCGCGGTCTGGGCCGGTCGCACGTCACCGTGCTGGGGCATCCGCTGACGGCGGAGTCCACCGCCGCCATCGCCGCCCGGATCACCGACACGGGCGGCAACATCGACCGGATCTTCCGACTCGCCAAGTACCCGGTCACCGCGGTGGAGTTCGCCGTGTCCGGCGCGGAGACGGAGCCGCTGCGCACGGCGCTGGCCACGGCCGCCTCGCAGATCGGGGTGGACGTGGCGGTGGTGTCGGCCGGTCTGCACCGGCGGGCGCAGCGCCTGGTGGTGATGGACGTGGACTCCACCCTCATCCAGGACGAGGTCATCGAGTTGTTCGCGGCCCACGCCGGCTGCGAGGACAAGGTCGCCGAGGTGACCGCGCAGGCGATGCGCGGGGAGCTGGACTTCGAGCAGTCCCTGCACGCGCGGGTGGCCCTGCTGGCGGGGCTGGACGCCTCCGTGGTGGAGAAGGTGCGGGCCGAGGTCCGGCTGACGCCGGGGGCGCGGACCCTGATCCGGACGCTGAAGCGGCTGGGCTACCAGGTGGGCGTGGTCTCGGGCGGGTTCACGCAGGTCACCGACGACCTGCGGGAGCGGCTGGGGCTGGATTTCGCCTCCGCCAACACGCTGGAGGTCGTGGACGGGAAGCTCACCGGTCGGGTGGTCGGGGAGATCGTGGACCGGGCGGGCAAGGCGCGGCTGCTGCGGCGGTTCGCGGCCGAGGCCGGGGTGCCGTTGGCGCAGACGGTGGCCATCGGTGACGGGGCCAACGACCTGGACATGCTGAACGCGGCCGGGCTGGGCGTGGCCTTCAACGCCAAGCCGGTGGTGCGGGAGGCGGCGCACACCGCGGTGAACGTGCCGTTCCTGGACGCCGTGCTGTACCTGCTGGGCATCACCCGCGAGGAGGTCGAGGCGGCCGACCTCGACTGAGCGGGCGGTCGCGATCGCGGCCGCGAGGAGGGGGCCCCGGCGCCGTGGCGTCGGGGCCCCCTTTTTTTCGCGTCGGCGGGTACCGTCAGTGCGGGCTCCAGTAGTCCGTGAGGCTGCCGACGCCCGGTTCGAGGGACTTCCAGGTGCCGGTGAAGCCGATCACGGCGAGGGCGGCGGTGGGAAAGCCGCTGCGGGCCAGTCGGCCGTCGGCGTCGCCGTCGGCGCTGCCGGAGAGGATGTCGGCGAGCGCCTGCATGCCCGGGTTGTGGCCGATGACGAGGAGGTCGCGGACCTCGTCGGGGGTTTCGTTGAGCAGGGCGATGATCTCCCCCGGGGCGGCTTCGTAGAGGCGTTCCTCGTACGAGGTCCGGGGGCGGTGGGGCAGTTCCTGGACGGCCAGCTTCCAGGTCTCGCGGGTGCGGGCGGCGGTGGAGCAGAGGGCCAGGTCGAAGGTGATGCCGGTTTCGGCCAGTTTCCGGCCGGCGGCCGGGGCGTCCTGGCGGCCGCGGTCGGCGAGGGGGCGCTCGTGGTCGGAGACCTGGGGCCAGTCCGCCTTCGCGTGCCGGAGTAGGACGATCCTGCGGGAGGTGTCGGCGCTCATGGTTCTCAGCTTCGCATGAAACGAGCCACGGGGCGCAGGGTGTTGGGAGGCTCGTACCCCTCCGGGGGGCGTGCTCCCGCGCGGGGCGGGGCGGGCGCCGTCAGAGGAGTATCCGGAGCAGTTCCGTCATGACGCGGCCGAGTCCGGCGGCGCCGCCTCCGGCGGCTTCGGCGGCTCCCGGTCCCGTCAGCAGGGCCATGAGGGCGGTGAAGGCGAGGACGGGCAGGGCCAGGGTCCACCAGGCGAGCCGGGGGGCGGTGGCCCGGAGTGCCGGTGGGGTCGGCGGGCGGGGGTGGGCGGTGTGGACCGGTACAGACATGACCGCCTCCGCGGTGGTGCTGGGCGTGCCGTCCGGCGGGAGTGCCGTACTGCCTCCGAATCTACGGATCGGGGGCCCGGGATCCCATCGGGTTTTCCACCCACTGCACCCTGAGACCCGCCCCCTAGGGGACGGGGGGTCTTCCCCACCCCCGGGGCGGGGGCGTACCGGTCAGGGGGAGGCGAGGGTGGCGATGACGGCGATGATCACGGTCACGCCGAGCATCGCGCCGAGCACGATGGCCAGCTTCTTGTGGCCGTTCTGGGGGTTCGGTTCGAGGACGGGCATGGGGTCAGTCTCCCATGCCGCATTCGGCCTCGATGGTGCGGTCCCGGCCCGCGAGGACGCCGATCGCGATCTGCGGGACCATCAGGCAGGCCATCAGGGCGAGCGGCAGGTCCCAGCCGCCGCTGTGCTGGTAGAGGACGCCGATGAGGAGCGGGCCGGGGAGCGAGATCAGGTAGCCGGTGCTCTGGGCGAAGGCGGACAGTTTGACCACGCCGGCGGCGGACCGGGCGCGCAGGCCGATCATGGTGATGGCGAGCGGGAAGGCGCAGTTGGAGATGCCCAGGAGCAGGGCCCAGGCCCAGGCGCCGCCCGCGGGGGCGAGGTAGAGACCGGCGTATCCGGTGAGTCCGAAGGCGCCCAGGGCGGCGACGATCACGCCCTGGTTGCGGACGGCTCCGGCCAGTCGGGGGATGACGAAGGCGAGCGGGACGCCCATGACCATGGTGACGGCGAGCAGGAGTCCGGCGGTGCCGGCGGAGACTCCGGCGTCGCGGAAGATCTGCGGGAGCCAGCCCATGGTGACGTAGGCGCCGGTGGCCTGGAGGCCGAAGTAGCCGGCGAGGGCCCAGGCGGTGCGGCTGCGGGTGACGCGGAGGCCGCGCGCCGCTTCGCCGGGGGCGCCCGCGGGGGTGCGGTCGCGGTCGCGGCGGGTCTGACGGGCGATGGGCACCCAGGGGACGACGGCGATCACGGCGAGGACCGCCCAGATGAGCAGGCCGGCGCGCCAATTGCCGCCGAGGGCCTGGGTCATGGGGACGGTGGCGGCCGCGGCGATGGAGGTGCCGATGGCCAGGGCCATGGAGTAGAGGCCGGTCATGGTGCCGACGCGGTCCGGGAACCAGCGCTTGACGATCACGGGCAGGAGCACGTTGGTGAGGGCGATGCCCGCCAGAGACAGCGCGCTCGCGGCCAGGAAGCCGACGGTGCCGGTCGCGAAGGGGCGGATCAGCAGGCCGGCGGCGATCGCGGCCATGCCCGCGCAGACCACGGCGGCCGGGCCGAAGCGGCGGGAGAGCCGGGGCGCGGTGATGCCGAAGACGGCGAAGCAGAGGCCGGGGACGGAGGTGAGCAGGCCGGCGACGGTGCCGCTCATGCCGAGGCCCTCGCGGGTCTCTTCGAGGAGGGCGCCGAGGCTGGTGATGGCGGGGCGCAGGTTGAGGGCGGCCAGCACGATCGCGACGAGGAGGGTCGGGCCGAGCCAGGCCGGGGCGGGGCGGGGGTCGTCGGTGGGGACGATGGCGCGGGTGGGCGCCGGGCGGCTCAGGAGCGTGGTTTCTTCGTCGGACATGGAACCATCATAGAATCATGGGATGATTGGTGGTCCAGTCGTCGGCGCCGGCGATCCGCGCGCGACGCTCGGTAGGGTCGTCCCCACCGAGCGCCGCCGTCACCGGCCGCCCGCCCGCCGCTCCCCCGCCGAACCCGAGAGGGCCCCATGCCGCTGACCTCGCCGCGCCGATCCGCGCTGGTGGACCAGGTGATCGCCCAGCTCCGGAACCAGATCACCGGGGGTGAGTGGCCGGTGGGCTCCCGGATCCCCACCGAGCCGGAGCTGGTCGAGATGCTGGGCGTGGCCCGCAACACCGTGCGGGAGGCCGTCCGGGCCCTGGCGCACAACGGGCTGCTGGACATCCGGCAGGGCTCGGGCACGTATGTCCTGGCCACCAGCGAGCTGGCGGGGGTGATGCACCGGCGGTTCGCGGGGGCGGACCCCCGGCACGTGGCGGAGCTGCGGTCCACCCTGGAGTCCTCGGCGGCGCGGTTCGCGGCGGAGCGGCGCACCGAGCGGGACCTGGCGCAGTTGGACGCGCTGCTGGCGCGCCGCGAGGAGGCGTGGGAGGGCGGGGACGCGGAGCTGTTCGTCGCGGCCGACGTGAGCCTGCACATGGCGGTGGTGGCGGCCTCGCACAACGACGTGCTGATGGGGCTGTACGCGGACCTGGGCGACCTGCTGCGGGACTGGCTGCGGGAGGACGTGGGCACCGAGCTGACGCCGGACACCCACATGGATCACGCGCGTCTGATCGAGGCGATCCGGCGCGGGGACGGGGAGGCGGCGGCGGCCGAGGCCGGTGGCTACCCCTTCGAATGGCTCCGCAACGCCCCGGGTCGGGCGGCGGAGCCCGGCGGGGCCTCGGCGTGACCCTGTACGGTCACGTCTGACACTGCACGCTCACGCGTGACATTGCCCGTTCACGCGTGACATTGCGGACCCACACGACACACCCGCGCCCCTCCTTCGTCCCGCGCCCCGCTCAGCCGCCCGGTTCGTGGCTGACCCAGGCCGAGCGGACTTCCTTCCAGCAGCGGGAGGCCAGGCGGACGTGCCCGGCGGGCTCGACGGAGACGGGTGCGGAGTCCCCGTCCACGTCCCACCAGCGTTCGCATTCGACGTGCAGGCGGACCAGGTCCGTCCGGGGGAACGGGTTGTGGCAGTGGGCCGTGACCCGCGAGCCCTCGATCACGGTGTCGCAGTCGGAGCCGAAGAGCGGTTCGCCGCGGGGCCGGGCGGGCTGCGCGGGCGGCTCCGCCGGCAGGTCGGCCAGGCGCACGGCGGCCGTGCGGTCCACGAGGTCGGCGTGGTGGTCCGGGCGCTCCACCGGGTCCGCCCGGAGCGCCCGCTCCCGCTGGGCGGGCTCGCGCGGCGTGCCCGGTCGGGCCGCGGCTCCGGGCACCAGCAGCCCGGACAGCACCATCGAGGTCACCAGCAGGGACAAAGCTCGGCTCCGACTCGGGCCCACTCCGCGCACCTCCGCCCCACCGCCCGCCGGGAAGATCCCGACTCGGCCAGTGTGCAGTGATACGTCCCGATCGACACTTCGGGAAACGCCGACGGCGGCCGCGGCGCCCCTGTCGGGGTACCGCGGCCGCCGTCGGGACCGGCCCGCTCGGGGGACTCCCCCGGGGCCGGTGGTGGGCCGGGGGTCAGGCGCCCATCGCGTGCAGGCCGCCGTCCACGTGGACGATCTCGCCCGTGGTCTTCGGGAACCAGTCCGAGAGCAGGGCGACCACACCGCGGCCGGCGGGCTCGGGGTCGGACATGTCCCAGTTCATCGGGGAGCGGGTGTTCCAGACGTCCGCCAGCTCGCCGAAGCCGGGGATGGACTTCGCGGCCATGGAGCCGATCGGGCCGGCGGAGACCAGGTTGCAGCGCACGTTGTCCTTGCCCAGGTCGCGGGCGAGGTAGCGGCTGGTGGCCTCCAGGGCGGCCTTGGCCGGGCCCATCCAGTCGTACTGCGGCCAGGCGTACTGCGCGTCGAAGGTGAGGCCGACGACGGCCGCGCCCTCCGCCGGGAACAGCGGCTTGCAGGCCATGGTCAGGGACTTCAGCGAGAAGGCCGAGACGTGCATGGCGGTGGCCACCGACTCGAACGGGGTGTTGAGGAAGTTGCCGCCGAGGGCGTCCTGCGGGGCGAAGCCGATGGAGTGGACGACTCCGTCGAGGCCGCCGAGCTCCTCGCGGACGAGGCCCTCCAGGCGGGCGAGGTGCTCCTCGTTGGTGACGTCGAGCTCGATCACCTTGGCGGGCTTGGGCAGCTTCCTCGCGATGCGCTCGGTGAGGGTGGGCCGGGGGAAGGCGGTCAGGATGACCTCGGCGCCCTGCTCCTGCGCGAGCTTGGCGGTGTGGAAGGCGATGGAGGACTCCATCAGCACACCGGTGATGAGGATGCGCTTGCCGTCGAGAATTCCGCTCATGTGATCAGTGACCCATGCCCAATCCGCCGTCAACGGGAATGACGGCTCCGGTGATGTACGAGGCGTCGTCCGACGCGAGGAAGCGCACGGTCGCCGCGATCTCCTCCGGCTGTGCGTACCGGCCGAGCGGGACCTGCGCGACGATCCCGGCGCGCTGCTCGTCGGTGAGCACCTTCGTCATGTCGGTGTCCACGAATCCGGGGGCGACGACGTTGAAGGTGATGTTGCGGGAGCCGAGCTCGCGGGCGAGGGAGCGGGCGAAGCCCACCAGCCCGGCCTTGGAGGCGGCGTAGTTCGCCTGCCCGGCGGAGCCCAGGAGGCCCACGACCGAGGAGATCAGGACGACGCGGCCCTTCTTGGCGCGGAGCATGCCCCGGTTGGAGCGCTTGACCACGCGGAAGGTGCCGGTGAGGTTGGTGTCGAGGACGGCGGTGAAGTCCTCCTCCGACATCCGCATCAGCAGCTGGTCCTTGGTGATGCCCGCGTTGGCGACGAGCACCTCCACCGGGCCGTGCTTCTCCTCGATCTCCTTGTAGGTCTGCTCCACCTGCTCGGAGTCGGTGATGTCGCAGCGGACCGCGAGGACCCCGAGGGCGAGGAGTTCCTGCGGCGGCTCGCCCGACCGGTAGGTCACGGCGACCTTGTCGCCGGCCTCCGCGAAGGCACGGGCGATGGCGAGGCCGATGCCCCGGTTTCCTCCGGTGACGAGAACCGAGCGGCTCATCGGATCACCCTTTCCTTGGCTGTCTGATTCACCGGAAACCTATCGGTCCGGTGCTCCGCACGAAGAATCGGGCCTCGACAGGGCATGGGAAGAGGCTCTGTGGGGTCCCTACAGAAAGAGGTAGGCAGGCGGCGGGCGGACAGGACATGATCGGAGTCCCCGGTCCGACCACAGGGAGACAATCCGTGCCTCATTCCATCGACGCGGCGTTCACGGCGCTGCCCCTGCGGGCGCTCGCCGACGCGGCGCTCGCCCGTGCCCGGGCGCTGGGCGCCGCCCACGCCGACTTCCGGCTGGAGCGGATCCGCAGCGCCTCGTGGCGGCTGCGCGACGCCCGGCCCTCCGGTTCCTCCGACACCACCGACCTGGGCTACGCGGTGCGCGTGGTGCACGGCGGGGCCTGGGGGTTCGCCTCGGGGGTGGACCTGACGATGGACGGCGCCGCCCGGGTCGCCTCGCAGGCGGTGGCGATGGCGCAGCTGTCGGCGAAGGTGATCGCGGCGGCCGGTTCGGCCGAACGGGTGGAGCTGGCCGAGGAGCCGGTGCACGCGGACCGCACCTGGGTGTCGGCGTACGAGGTGGACCCGTTCGCGGTGCCCGACGAGGAGAAGTCGGCGCTGCTGGCCGACTGGAGCTCCCGGCTGCTGGCGGCGGACGGGGTGGCGCACGTGGACGCCTCCCTGATGGCCGTGCACGAGAACAAGTTCTACGCGGACACCGCCGGGACGGTCACCACCCAGCAGCGGGTGCGGGTGCACCCGCAGCTGACGGCGGTGGCCGTGGACGGCAAGACCGGCGAGTTCGACTCCATGCGGACCATCGCGCCGCCCGCCGGTCGCGGCTGGGAGTACCTGACGGGCACGGGGTGGGACTGGGATTCCGAGCTGGAGGCGATCCCGGGGCTGCTCGCGGAGAAGATGCGGGCGCCCGGGGTGACGGCGGGCCGCTACGACCTGGTCATCGACCCGTCGAACCTGTGGCTGACCATCCACGAGTCCATCGGGCACGCCACCGAGCTGGACCGGGCGCTGGGCTACGAGGCCGCGTACGCGGGCACCTCCTTCGCCACCTTCGACCAGCTGGGGAAGTTGAAGTACGGCTCCCCGGTGATGAACGTGACGGGTGACCGCACGGCCGAGCACGGCCTGGCGACCGTCGGATACGACGACGAGGGCGTCGAGGCGCAGTCCTGGGACCTGGTCAAGGACGGCACGCTGGTCGGTTACCAGTTGGACCGGCGGATCGCGAAGCTGACGGGGCTGGGGCGTTCCAACGGCTGCGCGTACGCCGACTCCCCCGGGCACGTGCCGGTGCAGCGGATGGCGAACGTCTCCCTGCGGCCGGATCCGGGCGGGTTGTCCACGGAGGACCTGATCGGCGGGGTGGAGCGCGGGATCTACGTGGTCGGCGACCGTTCCTGGTCGATCGACATGCAGCGGTACAACTTCCAGTTCACCGGTCAGCGGTTCTTCCGGATCGAGAACGGTCGGCTGGCCGGGCAGCTGCGGGACGTGGCGTACCAGGCCAACACCACCGATTTCTGGGGCTCCATGGAGAAGGTGGGCGGTCCGCAGACGTACGTGCTGGGCGGTGCCTTCAACTGTGGCAAGGCCCAGCCCGGTCAGGTGGCGGCGGTCTCGCACGGTTGCCCCTCGGCCCTCTTCCGCGACGTGAACGTGCTGAACACCACCCAGGAGGCCGGCCGATGAGCCGCACCCGTCCCCACGAGATCGTCGAGCGGGCCCTGGAGCTGTCCACGGCGGACGGCTGCGTGGTGATCGCCGACGAGCAGTCCACCGCGAACCTGCGGTGGGCGGGCAACGCGCTGACCACCAACGGGGTCACCCGCGGTCGGACCCTCACGGTGATCGCGACCGTGGACGGCCGGGAGGGCACGGCCTCGGGGGTCGTCTCGCGCTCCGCCGTGACCGCGGCGGACCTGGAGCCGTTGGTGCGGGCCGCCGAGGCGGCCGCCCGGACGGCCGGGCCGGCGGAGGACGCCCTGCCGCTGGTGACCGCCGCGGCGGGCGGGCCGGCCTCGGCTCGGTTCACGGAGGCCCCGGACGAGACCTCGTCGGCGGTGTTCGAGCGATTCGCGCCGGCGTTGGGCGAGGCGTTCGCGCGGGCCCGGGAGGGCGGTCGGGAGCTGTACGGCTTCGCGAACCACGAGCTGACCAGTACCTACCTGGGCACCTCGACGGGGCTGCGGCTGCGGCACGACCAGCCGAACGGGACGCTGGAGCTGAACGCGAAGTCCCCGGACATGCAGCGGTCGGCGTGGGC
Organism: Streptomyces sp. NPDC097619; assembly: GCF_040302735.1. Lineage (NCBI taxonomy): Bacteria > Bacillati > Actinomycetota > Actinomycetes > Kitasatosporales > Streptomycetaceae > Streptomyces > Streptomyces sp. NPDC097619. The sequence continues at coordinate 25,794 of NZ_JBEOSD010000025.1, forward strand.
CGGACGGGCCACCCGGGACTTCGCCGACGTGGATCCGGCGGCGTTGGACGCCGAGCTGGCGCAGCGGCTGGCCTGGGCGGAGCGGCGGATCGCGCTGCCCGCGGGCCGGTACGAGACGCTGCTGCCGCCGACGGCGGTGGCGGACATGATGATCTACCAGCTGTGGTCCTCGGCGGCCCGGGACGCGGCGGAGGGCCGGACGGTCTTCTCGAAGCCGGGTGGTGGGACGCGGGTCGGGGAGAAGCTGTCGGAGCTGGGGCTGACCCTGCGCAGCGATCCGTCGGAGCCGGGTCTGGAGTCGGCGCCGTTCGTGATCGCGCACAGCTCGGGGGACGACGCCTCGGTGTTCGACAACGGGCTGCCGGTGGGTCCGGTGGACTGGGTGCGGCAGGGTGAGCTGGCGCATCTGACGACGACCCGGCACAGCGCGGGGCTGACCGGGCTGCCGGTGGCGCCGGCGGCCGGGAACCTGATCCTGGACGGGGGCGGCGAGAAGTCCCTGGAGGAGATGGTCGCGGGGACGGAGCGGGGGCTGCTGCTGACCTGCCTGTGGTACATCCGCGAGGTGGACCCGGCCACGCTGCTGCTGACCGGTCTGACCCGGGACGGGGTCTACCTGGTGGAGAACGGGGAGGTCACCGGCGCGGTGAACAACTTCCGGTTCAACGAGTCGCCGGTGGACCTGCTGTCGCGGGCGAGCGAGGCGGGGCGGACGGAGAAGACCCTGCCGCGGGAGTGGAGCGACTGGTTCACGCGGGCGGCGATGCCCGCGCTGCGGATCCCGGACTTCAACATGAGTTCGGTCAGCCAGGGCGTCTGAACCCGTCCGACCCCGTCTGACCTCGCCCGATCCGTCGCCGCCCTGTCGGCGTCCTGCCGCCGTTCGGTCCCCGGTCCTGTCACCGGGGGGTCGGCGGCAGGACCTAGACTGGGGCGGCAATCCCCATATCCAGAGGAGTCGAGAGACCGTGACGGACATCGTCGACGAACTGAAGTGGCGCGGGCTGTTCGCCCAGTCCACCGACGAAGAGGCCCTGCGCAAGGCCTTCGCGGACGGTCCCGTGACGTTCTATTGCGGTTTCGACCCGACCGCGGCCTCCCTGCACGTCGGCCACCTGGTGCAGGTGCTGACCGTGCGGCGGCTCCAGCAGGCCGGGCACCGGCCGCTGGCGCTGGTGGGCGGGGCCACCGGCCAGATCGGTGACCCGCGGCCCACGGCCGAGCGCACCCTGAACGACCCGGAGACGGTCGCGAACTGGGTGGGGCGGCTGCGGACGCAGATCGAGCCGTTCCTGTCCTTCGAGGGCGAGAACGCCGCGGTCATGGTCAACAACCTGGACTGGACGGCGGGCCTGTCCGCCATCGAGTTCCTGCGGGACATCGGCAAGCACTTCCGCGTGAACAAGATGCTCACCAAGGACTCGGTGGCCAAGCGCCTGGAGTCCCAGGAGGGCATCAGCTACACCGAGTTCAGCTACCAGCTGCTCCAGGGCATGGACTTCCTGGAGCTGTACCGCCGGCACGGTTGCGTGCTCCAGCAGGGCGGGTCGGACCAGTGGGGCAACCTCACCGCCGGTCTCGACCTGATCCACCGCCTGGAGCCGGAGGCCGTGGTGCACGCCATGGCCACCCCGCTGATGGTGAAGGCGGACGGCACGAAGTTCGGCAAGAGCGAGAGCGGCGCGGTCTGGCTGGACCCGGAGATGACCACCCCGTACGCGTTCTACCAGTTCTGGCTGAACGTGGACGACCGGGACATCTCCACCTACATGCGGATCCTGTCCTTCCGTAGCCGGGAGGAGCTGGAGGAGCTGGAGGCGCAGACCGCCGAGCGTCCGCAGGCGCGGGCCGCGCAGCGGGCGCTGGCCGAGGAGCTGACCGCGCTGGTGCACGGCGCGGACCAGGCCGCGGCCGTCATCGCCGCCTCGAAGGCGCTGTTCGGGCAGGGCGAGCTGGCGGAGCTGGACGAGGCCACGCTGGCGGCGGCCCTGTCGGAGCTGCCGCACGCCGAGGTGGCGGAGCTCGCGCCGGTGGTGGACCTGCTCGCCGAGACCGGTCTGGTGGCGAGCAAGTCGGCGGGTCGGCGGACGGTGAAGGAGGGCGGGGCCTACGTGAACAACGTCAAGATCACCGCCGAGGACGCCGTGCCGGCCCGCGAGGAACTGCTGTACGGCCGCTGGCTGGTGCTGCGCCGGGGCAAGAAGAACCTGGCCGCGGTGGAGGTCACCGGCCTCTGAGCCGGTCGGCCCCGCGGGGCCTCGGGCCGGAGCGCGTACGGCGCGGGGGCCGGTACGGACGGGATGCGTCCGTACCGGCCCCCGCGCCGCCCCCGGGCCCCTCAGGCGGTTTTGCGATCGCCCTTCATCGCCATGTAGACCATGTCGCCGAGGCCGACGACGGCCACCGCACCGGCCAGCTGGAGCAGGTGCCGGATCCAGTCGATGCCCTTGGTGTCGTTGACGCCGATCCAGGTGGCGACGGCGTTGCCGAGGACCCCGCCGATGATGCCGAAGACCGTGGTCAGCCAGAGCGGCTGGTGTTGCTTGCCGGGCAGGATGGCCCGTGCGATCAGGCCCAGCACGAATCCGACGATGATCGCCCACAACCAACTCATGTCGCCTCCTCCTCGTGCGAAATGCACATGTGCGGACAGTTTCGACCTTTCGGGCGCATCGCGCATGTCGGGGCGGCCGCGGGGTCGGGGCCCGGACCGGGTGGGACACGAGGAGACGCGAGGGGCGTCCGGTGACGGACCGATGCCCGGCTTGCCGGTACCCCCTCTCCACGGTGCGGGGCGCTGCGGCTACCGTGGAAGCCGACCGGAGCGCTGGGCCTCCGGCGCGGGAATGCGGGTGGTGGCTACGTGAAGAGCAAGGCGAAGGGCGCCCAGGTCTTCCAGATCACCGGGGCGCGTACGGGCCTGGCGGAGGACGTGCGGGGGCGCCAGCGGCGTTACGTCATCTCGATGGTGATCCGGACCCTGTCGGTGATCGCGACCGTGGTGCTGTGGAACGTGGAGCGGCACGTGGCCGTCGTGACGCTGGTCGCGGGGGCCCTGCTGCCCTACGTGGCCGTGGTCATCGCCAACGCGGGGCGGGAATCCGCCCCGGTGGCGCCCTCCACCTTCATGGTCCGTCCGGCCCTGGGGCCCGGCGGCCCGGAGAACGGCTCCGACCAATCCTGAAGTTCGGGTGCACCGCACCCGGTCCTGCGTGACATACTTCCTACGCGCTCCGCATCCCCCGTCGGAGCGACAGACCGACGCCGGGCAGCTCCCCCCGTGGCTGCCCGGCGTCGTCGTGCCCGGGCCCGGAAAAGGCCCCCGGTCAGGACCTGGACGCGGAGGTCCCGGAAGCCCCGGGAGCCAGTGCCCTTCCGCCCGAGGCGCCCGCGAGTCGCTGTTCTAGGGTGGGGGCGTGATCTCCCTGAACCCTTCCGAGACAAGCGCGCCCATCTGCTCCGCCAAGGGCTGCCGCGCGGCCGCCGCGTGGGTGCTGGCCTGGAACAACCCGAAGCTGCACACGCCGGAGCGCCGCAAGACCTGGCTGGCCTGCGAGGAGCACCGCGAGAGCCTGTCGCAGTTCCTGGGTGTGCGGGGCTTCCTCAAGGACGTGGTGGCCTTCGAGGAGTGGGAGCAGCCGGAGGGTTCCGGTCCTGAGGGATCCGGGCCGGAGGCCCGCGCCTAGGTCGTCTCCTCCGGATCCTGCCCGGCCCGCGTCCGGAACCGGGACTCGCGTCCGGGCCCGGAAACCGGGCCCGGACGGTCCGCCGCGGGCCCCGGCACCGCCGGGGCCCCGGTGTCAGCCGCCGATCGCGGACATCGGGCGGTCGGGCTGGAGGAAGGACGGGTCGTCGAGTCCGGAGCCGGCCTTCTTGCCCCACATCGCGCCCTTCCAGAGCGAGGCGATCTCCGCGTCGGGGGCACCGGAGCGCAGGGCGGTGCGCAGGTCGGTCTCCTCGGTGGCGAAGAGGCAGGTGCGGACCTGGCCGTCGGCGGTGAGGCGGGTGCGGTCGCAGGCCCGGCAGAAGGGGCGGGTGACGGAGGCGATGACGCCGACGGTGGCGGGGCCGCCGTCGACGGTCCAGCGTTCGGCGGGGGCGGAGCCGCGGGCCCCGGCGCCCTCTTCGGTGAGCTCGAAGCGGGTGCGGAGGGAGGCGAGGATGTCGCCGGCGGTGATCATGCCCTCGCGCTTCCAGCCGTGCTGGGCGTCGAGGGGCATCTGCTCGATGAAGCGGAGTTCGTAGGCGTTCTCGACGGCCCAGGCCAGGAGGTCGGGGGCCTCGTCCTCGTTGAGTCCGGGCATGAGGACGGCGTTGACCTTGACGGGGGTGAGTCCGGCCTCGCGGGCGGCGGCCATGCCCTCGATGACGTCGTGGTGGCGGTCCCGGCGGGTGAGGGTCTTGAAGACCTCGGGGCGCAGGGTGTCGAGGGAGACGTTGACCCGGTCGAGTCCGGCGGCCTTGAGGGCGGCGGCGGTGCGCTTGAGGCCGATGCCGTTGGTGGTGAGGGACATCTTGGGGCGGGGGGCGAGGGCGGCGCAGCGCTCGACGATGCCCACCAGTCCGGGGCGGAGCAGGGGCTCGCCGCCGGTGAAGCGGACCTCTTCGATGCCGAGGTGGGTGACGGCGATGTCGATGAGGCGGACGATCTCGTCGTCGGTGAGGAGGTCCGTCTTGGCGAGCCACTGGAGGCCCTCTTCGGGCATGCAGTAGGTGCAGCGCAGGTTGCACCGGTCGGTGAGCGAGACTCGCAGGTCAGTGGCTTTCCGGCCGTATGTGTCGATGAGCACTGGGGCCCCCTCCCTTGTCCGGTTCCGCAGAGGTCTCCACGCATTTCGAGCCTACGCGACGGCCGTGGCGCGGGGTGCTGCCCGAAAGAACGAGACACGGCGTGGCCGCGTCGTAGGGATGTACGACGCGGCCACGCTCGGTGTTCGGAGGATGTCAGTGGGCACCCGTACCGGTCAACGAACGGACTTCGAGCTCGGCGTACTTTCCGAGGTCGGGGGCCTCCTTGGAGAGGACGGTGCCCAGCCAGCCGAGGAGGAAGCCGAGGGGGATGGAGATGATCCCGGGGTTCTCCAGGGGGAACCAGTAGAAGTCGGCGTTCTTGAACATCGAGGTGGGCTTGCCGGACACCACGGGTGAGAACAGCACCAGGACGACCGACGAGATCAGGCCACCGTAGATGGACCAGAGGGCGCCGCGGGTGGTGAAGCGCTTCCAGAAGAGGCTGTAGAGGATGGTGGGGAGGTTGGCCGAGGCGGCGACGGCGAAGGCGAGGGCGACGAGCCCGGCCACGTTGAGGTCGCGGGCCAGGGCGCCGAGGCCGATGGCGACGGCGCCGATGACGACGGTGGACCAGCGGGCGGCGCGGATCTCCTCGCGTTCGGTGGCCTCGCCCTTGCGGATGACGTTGACGTAGATGTCGTGGGCGAAGGACGAGGAGGAGGCGAGGGTCAGTCCGGCGACCACGGCGAGGATGGTGGCGAAGGCGACGGCGGAGATCACGGCGAGGAGCACGGCCCCGCCGGTGGAGCCGGTGCCGCCGCCGACGGCCTCGGCGAGCATGGGGGCCGCGGTGTTGCCCGCCTTGTTGGAGGCGATGATGTCCGACCGGTCCAGGAGGGCGGCGGCGCCGAAGCCGAGGGCGATGGTCATCAGGTAGAAGGCGCCGATGATGCCGATGGCCCAGTTGACGGACTTCCGGGCGGCCTTGGCGGTGGGGACCGTGTAGAAGCGGATGAGGATGTGGGGCAGTCCGGCGGTGCCGAGGACCAGGGCGAGGCCCAGCGAGATGAAGTCGATCTTCGAGGTGGCGGTGGCCCCGTACTTCAGGCCGGGCTCCAGGAAGGCGGCGCCCTGGCCGCTGTTCTCGGCGGCGCGGCCGAGGAGTTCGGAGACGCTGAAGTCGAACTTGAGCAGGACCAGGAAGGTGATGAGGAGGGCGCCCGCGATGAGGAGGACGGCCTTGACCATCTGGACCCAGGTGGTGCCCTTCATGCCGCCGATGGTGACGTAGACGATCATCAGCAGGCCGACCAGGGCCACGATGGCGACCTTGCCGCCGTCGCTGGTGATGCCGAGGAGCAGGGAGACCAGGACGCCCGCGCCGGCCATCTGGGCGAGCAGGTAGAAGATGGAGACCACGATGGTGGAGGTGCCGGCGGCGGTGCGGACGGGGCGCTGGCGCATCCGGTAGGCGAGGACGTCGCCCATGGTGTAGCGGCCGGAGTTGCGGAGCGGTTCGGCGACGAGGAGCAGGGCGACGAGCCAGGCCACCAGGAAGCCGATGGAGTAGAGGAAGCCGTCGTAGCCGAAGAGGGCGATGGCTCCGGCGATGCCGAGGAAGGACGCGGCGGACATGTAGTCGCCGGAGATGGCCAGGCCGTTCTGGAAGCCGGTGAACTGGCGGCCGCCGGCGTAGAAGTCGGAGGCGCCGCGGGTCTGGCGGCCGGCCCAGACGGTGATGATCAGGGTGGCCACGACGAAGAGCCCGAAGAGGGTGATGATCAGCGGGCGGTGCTCGGAGGCCGAGCCGACGGCGAGCGGGGTGGCCGGGAGCAGCTGGGCGGGGGTCATGCGCCGTCCTCCGTGCGGGACATGCGGGCCTTGATGGCCTCGGCCTTGGGGTCGAGTTCGGCTGCGGCGTGGCGGGCGTACCACCAGGCGATGAGGAAGGTGGTGGCGAACTGGGCGAGTCCGAGGGCGAGGGCCACGTTGACGTTGCCGAAGAGTTTGGTGCCCATGAAGTCGCCCGCGTAGTTCGAGAGCAGGACGTAGAGCAGGTACCAGGCGATGAAGGCCACGGTGAGGGGGAAGGCGAAGGAGCGGTAGGAGCGGCGGAGCTCGGCGAACTCGGGGCTCTGCTGGACCTCGGCGTATTCCTCCGTGGTGGGGCCGGCGGGGTGGGTGTCCCCGCTGCCCGGGGGCGGTGGCGCTTCGGTGGTCACGGGCTCTCCTGGGTGCTCGGTCGCGGCCTGGGCGGTCGCGGGTGCGGGGACGGGGACGGCGGACATATCGGCCTCCAGGGGACGTGTGGTGCTGTTCCCCTGCTGTCAACGGCACGGACCGCGGTCGGCGGAGGTTCAACACCCGTTTTTTCTTTCGGAATTCATTGCTTCGGCGGGAAGATCGGCGCTAGCTTCACTCGTCATGTCCCGTCCAACGCGACCGCGTCAGGACGGCCTTTTCGCTGATGATGTGGAGAACCCATGGCTCATCTCGGGTCCCGTCGCCGCCGCGCGCTCGCCGTGCCGGTCGGCCTGGCGCTCACGGCCTCGCTCGGTTTCCTGCCCTCGGTGACGGCCACGGCCGCCCCGCTGGACTCGGTGACCGCCCCGGCCGCCGGCACCACCGGCCCGAAGCTGTCGTACGTGGTGAACCTCGGCGCGTACGGCCAGGTGAAGCAGGTGAAGAAGGCCATCGAGCGGGCCGGTGGCACGGTGGTGATCGCGTACGACAAGATCGGCGTCATCGTCGTCCACTCGCAGAACCCGGAGTTCGCGAAGACGATCCGCGCGGCGAAGGGCGTGGCCTCGGCCGGCGCCACCCGGACGGCCCCGCTGCAGACGGTGCAGACCCACGAGGAGGGCACCACCCAGCGCCTCAGCGCCGCGGACGCCGCGGCGGCGGCGGCCAAGGCCGCCCCGGGTGAGGAGCCGCTGGAGCCGAACCAGTGGGACATTCGGACGATCAAGGCCGACCAGGCGCACAAGATCAACGATGGCAGCCGCAGGGTCACCGTCGGCGTGATCGACACGGGTGTGGACGACACGCACCCCGATTTGGCGCCGAACTTCTCCCGTGAGCAGTCCGCCAACTGCGTGGGCGGTGTCGCGGACACCTCCGAGGGCGCCTGGCGGCCCTACGCCGACGGCAGCGACCACGGCACGCACGTGGCGGGCACCATAGCCGCCCCGCGCAACGGGATCGGCGTCACCGGCGTCGCCCCGGGCGTGAAGATCTCCGCGATCAAGGTGAGCGAGCCGGCGACCAGCCTGTTCTTCACCGAGGCGGTCGTCTGCGGCTTCATGTTCGCCGCCGACAAGGGGATCGAGGTGACGAACAACAGCTACTACGTCGACCCCTGGTACTTCAACTGCAAGACCGACGACGACCAGAAGGCCCTCGTGGAGGCCCTGGCGCGGGCCACGAAGTACGCCGAGCGCAAGGGCGTGCTGAACGTCGCGGCGGCCGGCAACTCGAACATGGACTTCGCGGCGGCGAGCATCACCGACGTCACCAGCCCGAACGACACGGTGCCGGTGGAGCGGACCATCGACCCGAAGGTCTGCCTGGACCTGCCGACCCAGCTCCCGGGCGTGGTCACGGTGACCTCCACGGGTGCCGAGGGCCTGCGCTCGTACTTCTCGAACTACGGCCTGGGCGTCGCGGACGTGGCGGCCCCCGGCGGCGACAAGTACCAGGTCCCGGCGACGGCCGACGCCAACGGCCGGATCCTGTCCACCGTCCCGGGCGGCTACGGCTACAAGCAGGGCACCTCGATGGCCGCCCCGCACGTGGCCGGTGTGGCGGCGCTGCTGAAGAGCGCCCACCCGTACGCCACCCCGGCGCAGCTCCAGCGGATGCTGAAGGCGCAGGCGGACCGGACGGCCTGCCCGGACAAGATCTACGACGCCACCGGCGCCCTGGTCGACGCCACCACCTGCAAGGCCAAGTGGGGCCAGACCGGCTACTACGGCTCCGGTGTGGTGAACGCGCTGCGCGCCGTGAAGTAGGCGGTGGGCGCGGGGGCCGTCCGGGCGTGATCACGCCGGGACGGCCCCCGCGGCCGTTTCCGGGCCCGGGGGCTCCCGGCCGTACCGGGAGGGGGCGGCCGGGGGCGCCGGGTGTCAGGGGGTGATGAGGACCTTCAGGGCGGAGCGGTCGTCCATGGCCCGGTAGCCCTCGGGGACCTCGTCGAGGGTGACGGTCCGGTCGAAGACCGGGGACGGGTCGATGGTGCCGTCGAGGACGTCCCGGAGCAGCTCGGGGAGGTAGGCGCGGACCGGGGCGACCCCGCCGCGCAGGGTGAGGTTGCGGTCGAACATGAGGCCGAGGTCGAGTCCGGTGCCGCTGCCGTGCGGGACGCCCACGTAGCCGATGGCCCCGCCGTCGCGGGTGATGCCGACGGCGGTGCGCATGGACTGTTCGGTGCCCACGGCCTCGATGACGGCGTGCGCCCCGGCGCCGCCGGTGAGCTCGCGGACGGCGGCCACGGCGGCCTCGCCGCGCTCGGCGACCACGTCGGTGGCGCCGAAGGAGCGGGCGATGTCGGTGCGGACGGTGTGCCGGCCCAGGGCGATGATGCGCTCGGCGCCGAGGCGGCGGGCGGCGAGCACCCCGCACAGGCCGACGGCCCCGTCGCCGACGACGGCGACGGTGGCGCCCGGGCGGACCCCGGCGCCGAGGGCCGCGTGGTGGCCGGTGCCCATGACGTCGGAGAGGGCCAGCAGGGCGGTCAGCAGCCGGTCGTCGGAGGCGGCGTCGGCCGGCAGGGCCACCAGGGTGCCGTCGGCGTGCGGGACGCGCACGGCCTCGCCCTGCCCGCCGTCGTGGCCGACCGAGCCCCAGAAGCCGCCGTGCACGCAGGAGGTGTACAGGCCCTCGGCGCAGTAGTCGCAGGTGCCGTCGGACCACATGAAGGGGGCGACGACCAGGTCGCCGCGGCGGAAGCCGGAGACCTCGGAGCCGGTCTCCTCGACGATGCCGAGGAACTCGTGGCCGATCCGCTGGCCGGGCTGCCGCTGGGCCTCGCCGCGGTAGGCCCACAGGTCGCTGCCGCAGATGCAGGCCCGGACCACCCGGACCACCGCGTCCCCGGGCCGCTGGATCCGGGCGTCGGGCACCTCCTCCACGCGGATGTCGTGCGGGGCGTGGATGACGGTGGCGCGCATGCGGGGATCCTCGGGTTCGTACGGCCCGGGCGGCCTGGTGGGCTCGTCCGGCTCGGACAGGGCGGCCGATGGTTTCCGGCCACGATCGTCCTACCGTACGCCCGCCCGTCCGGAGTCGCGTCGCGGGGCCGCCGCGAGGACGCCCTGGGCCAGCAGGTACTGGGCGGCCAGGTAGGTGAGCATGATCCAGAAGTCGGGGCGGGGCGGCTGGGGCCAGGCGGCCACGCCGGTGGCGATCAGGGTGTCGGAGAGCAGGAACAGCGCCCCGCCGAGCCCGGCGGTCCGGCCGAGGGCGCCGGAGCGCCAGGCCATGGTGGTGAGCAGCAGGCTGTACCCGGCCACGGGGACGCGCAGGTCGGCGGGCAGGTCGCTCCAGAGCAGGGCGACCGTGCCCGTGAGGGCGACGGCGTACCCGGCGCCGAGCAGCGGCGAGGCGCGGCGGCGGCCGAAGAGGACCAGGTAGCAGACGTGTCCGGCGGCGAAGGAGCCCATGCCGAGGAGGAAGGCGAGGTCGGCGTCGAAGAGGAGGGCCACGTCCCCGCCCCAGCCGAAGAGCAGGGCGGCCGTGAGGAGGCCGGGGCCCCGCCGGGTGAGGACGTACCCGGCGAGGAGGGGCATCAGGAGCGGTTTGAAGAGCGGGTGGCCCGCGTCCCAGCCGATGAGGAGGGAGAGCAGGTCGCCCGCGGCGGCCACGGCGAAGGCGGTGAGCAGCAGCCGGCCGAGGCGGGTGCGGCGGGCGGAGGCGGTGGGGTCGGCGGTCAGCGCCCAGGAGGGGGTGCGGGGGGTGCCGTCGGTGAGGGAGCCGGTCACGCGGCACGCTCCCCGGCGGTGGCGGGGGTGGTCGCCGCGTCGGGCGGGGGCGCGAGGTCGGCGGCCCCGGGGGCGGGGGCCGGGTGCGGGGTCGGGCTCCAGCCGGGGCCGCGGAAGAGGCGGCCGCCGCGTTCCCTCCAGCTGCGGGCGGCGCGCAGGTCGCGGGCGATGGAGACGTACTCGTGGGTGGCCACCCGGAGCGGGTTGTGGGTGCCGATGTTCTTGGTCAGCCCGTACACGGGGCGGTCGGTCTCGGGCACGAAGGAGCCGAAGACGCGGTCCCAGACGATGAGGATGCCGCCGAAGTTGCGGTCGAGGTAGCCGCCCTGGGAGGCGTGGTGGACCCGGTGGTGGGAGGGGGTGTTGAAGAGGAACTCCACGGGCCGGGGGAGCTTGCCGATGCGCTCGGTGTGGATCCAGAACTGGTAGAGCAGGTTGACCGAGTAGCAGAAGGCCACGGCCGCCGGGTGGACGCCGAGGGCGATCATCGGCAGGTAGAAGGGCCAGGAGGTGACGCTGGTCCAGGGCTGCCGCAGGGCCGTGGTGAGGTTGAACCGGCGGCTGGAGTGGTGGACCACGTGACAGGCCCACAGGATGCGGATCACGTGGTGGCCGCGGTGCTGCCAGTAGTAGAGGAAGTCCTGGACGAAGAGCATCAGCAGGACGGTCCACCAGTGCACGGGGACGCGCAGCGGGGTGAGTTCGTAGACCGCGGTGTAGAGGGCGACGACCGGGATCTTCCACAGGGCGTCGAAGGCGAGGCTGCCCAGTCCCATGCTGAGGCTGGTGACGGAGTCCTTCGTCTCGTACCCCTCGGCGTCCTCGTCGGGATGGAGCCGGTAGCTGATCAGCTCCACCACCGTGAGCAGCACGAAGGCAGGTATGGACCACAGCACGACATCGGGCAGCTTGGACATGACAAGGACCATAGAGGCGGGTTCCGGGGCTCCGCCAGAGGTTGTTACCAATCAGTATTCATTCGGGTTACCTCCGGTACCACCTCGGCGGGTACGCGCGCCCCGGCGCACCTCCGGAAGGGCCGGTAGCCGCCTGTACGGCCGGGCCGGCGCTGCCGATACTGGCCCGCCCGGTGCCGGTCCGCGCCGGGCGGACGGGGGAGGGCGGGCGCATGACCGGATTCGAGACGGTGCTCCTCAAAGGCGGCGGGAGCGGCGGCCGGGGCCCTGGTCCGCGCCGCCCTCGACCGCTCCCCCGGGGCCGGACTGGCCCGCGAGCCGATCGCCCCGGCCCCCCGGTGGCGCCGCCCCGCCACCTTGGGCCCCGACGAACTGGAGCGGCTGACCGGGCAGTTGGCGCGTCGGCTGCGCGGTCCGGTGGAATCCCTGCCCGAGGGCGAACGGACCGCGGTGGCCCTCGGGGTCCGTGACGCCTTCGCCGCCCTGGGCGAGCTCGGCCCCGCGGAGCTCTTCGCCCTCGACGGCGAGGATCCCGCCGACCCGGGGGCCGCCGCCGCCCTCGCCCGCTACGAACGCGCCCTGCTGTGCGCCCTCAACCGGCACCGCCGCATGCAGCTGCCCCGGGCCCGCAAGGAGCTGTACGACGCCGCCCTCGACCTGCTGCTCGTCCGCCGGGACACCGAGCGGGAGATCACCGGCGTCGAGGGGGTGGAACTCACCCGCGACGAACAGACCCTGCTGCTGCAGCGGTTCGCGTACCGGCTCATCCGCAACGACCGGCGACAGAGCTCCCGCGAACTGGCCGTCGGCCTGATCGACGGCCGGCTGGCCGCGATGCCGCAGGCCCGCGAACAGGGCACCACCGAGCAGGTGTTCACCCACCTGCTGATCCGCAGCGGAGTGCTGCGCGAACCCGTCCCCGGCGAGGTGGACTTCGTGCACGCCACCTTCCTCGACCACCTCGGCGCCAAGGAGGCTGTGGAATCGCGCGACTTCGGGGTGCTCGCCCGCAACGCCTACGACGACCGGTGGGACGACGTGGTGCGGATGGCCGTCGGCCACGCCCGCAGCGACGAACGCGCCCGGCTCCTGCGGGACCTGCTGCGGCAGGCCGAACGCTCCCCCGCCCACCACGGCCGGCTGGTCCTCCTCGCCGCCGCCTGCCTGGAGCACGCCCCGGAACTGGACCCGGCGGTCCGCGCCGAGATCGAACGGCGCACCGCCGCCCTGCTGCCCCCGCGCGGCGAAGAGGCCGCCGCCGAACTGGCCCGGGTCGGCGAACTCGTCCTAAAACTCCTGCCCGGACCCGGCGGCCTCACCGAACCGGAGGCCGCGGCCACCGTCCGCACCGCCGCCCTGGTCGGCGGGGAACGCGCCCTGGAGGTCCTGGCTGCCTTCCGCGACGACCGGCGCACCGGCGTTCTCCTCGAACTCTCGCGGAGCTGGGCACAGTTCGAGCCGACCCGCTACGCCGAAGCGGTCCTGGACGGCCTCTCCCCGGAACTCACCGCGCACACCGGCCTCACCGCCCTCTACCTCCTCGGCAACTCCGACCTCCGCGACCTCACCCCGCTGCGGGCACTGCCCCCGACTCGACCGGCTCGGCGTCAACGGCAGTCCCGCCGCCGCCCTCGACGGACTGCGCGGCCTGCCCCTGCACACCCTGACCCTCTACCGCTTCCCGCCGGGCACCGCCCCGGACGTCCTCGCCTCCTTCCCCCACCTGCGCCACTTCGGCCTCGACTTCGACCCCGGGCTCCGCTCCGCCGGCGAACTGCCCGCCGGACCGGAACTGACCGGACTCGGCCTCTACCCCGGCGCCCACGGGCTCTCCCTGGACGGGCTGGAGCGCTGGCCCGGCCTGCGCTGGCTGACCGTCTCCGGCGAGGACCAGGCCGTACAACTGGAACGCCTCACCCCGCTGCCCGCCCTGGACTTCCTCCAGCTCACCGGGCTCGGCGCGCTGGACCCGGCCGCCCTGCTGCGGCACCGCGGGCTGACCGCGCTCTCGGTGTCCTCCTCCCGGCTGGCCGGCGAACTGGAACCGCTGCGTGCCCTGCCCCGGCTCACCTCCCTGGGCCTGTACGACTGCCGGGGCGTGCTGGACCTGCGGCCGCTGGCCGCCCTGGAGGGCCTGCACCTTACCGTGACCGGCGGGGCCGAGGTGCTGGGGGCCGGGCTGTTCCCGCCGGAGCGGCTCAGGGTGGCCTGAGCCGCTCCGCGGGACGCGGCGGCCGGCGCGCTCACCAGACGCGCACCGACCCGCCGCGGGCGAAGGCCGGGCTGGACGCCTCGGCCGGGACCTCCGTGAGCGGTACGGCGATCTCGGCCGGCGTCGGCCCGTGCTCCGCCGCCAGGGGGGCGAGGAATCCGAGGTCGAAGCCGTACACGCGGGCCGCGTTGCCGCCCACCATCGCGGCCACCTCCTCCCGGGGCAGCCCCGCGTAGGCGATCCGCAGGCCCTCCCGGGAGAAGGGGGCGGTGCCCTCGTCGTGCGGGAAGTCGCTGCCCCACATGATCTTGTCGAGGCCGATCCGGTCCCGCAGCGGCACCTCGTGCGGGCGCATGAAGCTGGCCCCGACGAAACAGTTGTCCCGCCAGACCTCGCTGGGGCCCTTGCCCATGCTCTCGGCCAGCCCCGCGCCGAACTTCTTCTCGGCGGTCCGCGCCCGGCCCGCCGCCGCGACCAGCCGGCCGTGGTAGTAGTCCAGCATCTCCAGCACCCCCGGGATCCAGCCCGAACCCTGCTCGGTCAGGACCAGCTTGAGGCCGGGGTGGCGGCGGAAGGCCCCGCCGAAGGTGAGGTGCCACAGGGCCCGGTGCGAGAACCAGGTGGTCTCCACCATGAACACCGCCCGGGCCGCCGCCTCCTCCCCCAGCGGCGGGGAGGCCGAACCCCCGTGGTGGTTGACCGGCACCCCCAGCTCCTCGCAGACCGCCCAGATCGGGTCGTACACCTGCGAGTACAGCTCCGGCAGTCCGCAGCCGGGCGGCGTGCCGGGCAGCAGGATCCCGCCGGTCAGCCCCGCGTCGACGGAGCGCCTGATCTCGCGGACCGCCTCGTCCACGTCGTTGAGGAGGATCTGCGCCACCCCGGCCCGACGGCCCGGGGCCTCGGCGCAGAAGTCGGCCAGCCAGCGGTTGTGGGCGCGCAGGCCCGCCCAGCGCCGCTCGTACTCGGCGCGGTCGGGGGTCGGCGCCATCAGGGCGGCGCTGGGGAAGAAGGGCGGGATGGTGTTGGGGAAGACGACCTCGGCGACGATGCCGTCGGCCTCCAGTTCGGCGAGGCGCCGCGCGGAGTTCCAGTTGAGGTCGGCGCTGTCGGCGAGGAGGTCCTCGTACGGGTTGACGTAGGAGGCGGCCCAGGCGTCGAACTCCTCGTGGTGCTCCTTCTCCAGGTAGGGGCGGTAGTCGAGGAGGTCGGCGCCGGCGTGGCAGTCGGCGGAGATGACGGTGTAGCGGTCCTCGCGCGCGGGGGCGGGGTCCGGGTGGGGGCCCGCGGCGGTGTCCCGCGGGGCGGCGCCGCGGCCGGGGGCGGTCATGCGCCGGTCCCCAGCACGGGGAAGTCCCCGCCGGTCAGCCAGTGCCGGCCGGTCTCGCGGGAGCGGGCCCAGGAGGCGACGACGGCCGCCTGGTCGGCGGGCTGGCCGAGTTCGGCCGGGGTGGGGCCGATCCGGCGCGCCAGCGGGGCCAGGCGCTCGGTGTCGAAGCCGAAGACCTCGGCGGCGGCCAGGCCCAGCATCCGGCGGGTCTCGTCCACCGGGATGTCGTGGAAGGTCCGCCGCAGCCAGTCGCGGGTGGCGGGCCAGGTGCCCTCGGGGTGCGGGAAGTCCGAGCCCCACAGGATGTTGTCCACGCCGATCTCGTACCGCTGGGCCAGCTCGCGGCGCTTGGTGTTGGTGGCGCAGACGAAGACCTGCCGGTCCACGTAGGCGCTGGGCGCGCGCCGCAGCTCCGCGAACGGCGACAGCTTCTTGCCGCCGTGCGCGCCGAGGTAGAGGCGGTCCATGAACCACAGCAGGTTCGGCAGCCACCAGCAGCCCGACTCGGCCACGCCGAAGCGCAGCCCGGGGTGCCGTTCGAAGACCCCGGACCAGAGCAGGAACCACAGCGGGCGGGCGGGCCACCAGGTCACCTCGGACACGTAGATGCCGAGGTGGTCGCCGTACTCCTGGCGGGGCGCGGCCCCCGAGTGGGTGAGCACGGGCATGCCGGTCTCGGCGGCGGCGGCCCACACCGGGTCGTAGCGGCGGTCGTGGTAGGCGGGGGCGTCGACCCACATGGAGGGGATCATGAGGGCGCCGAGGCCGGAGGCGCGGGCGCGGTGGATCTCGGCGACCACCTCGGCGGGGTCGGCGGTGACGGGGAGGAGGGCCACCCCGCAGTGGCGTTCGGGGTTCTCGGAGACGAACTCGGCGAGCCAGCGGTTGTGGGCGCGGGCGCCGGCCATGCCGAGCTCGGGGTCCTGGTCTCCGGAGAGGCCGAGGCCCACGCCGAAGGGGGCGGCGGTCCCGCTGTCCACGGCGTCGGCGTCGGGGAAGACCACTTCGGCGGCGACCCCGTCGCCGTCGAGTTCCTTCAGGCGCTGTGCCGGGTCCCAGCCGCCGCGGAGGCCCTCCTCGTTGTCGTGGAACCACTTCTCGGCGAAGGCCTCGTTGCGGATGCCGAGGCGGGTGGCCTCCTCGCGGCGGGCGTCGCGCTGCCCGAGGAACTCGTCGAACTGCCGGTGGTAGCGGGAGTCGAGGTAGGGCCGGTAGCGCTCGGTGGGGAGTCCGGCGTGGCAGTCGGAGGAGATGATCAGGTAGGGGTCCTGGTGGGAGGTGTCACCCTGCGGTGCGGTGTTTGACGTTGCACTGTCGTCGGTCACATTGCACCCCTCAGTCGAGGATGAAGCGTTCCAGGTAGGTGGGGTCGGCACGGTCGAGCATGGAGCGGGACCGGGCGAGGATCTGGCGGTCGCTGTGCTCGCTCGGGGGAAGCATCCAGAAGCGGTCGGCGCGGATCCCGTCGACCACGTGCCCGGCGACCTCCTCCACCGGCGTGAACCGCACCTCCTGCCCGGCCTCCCGCATCGCGGTCTCGTACTGGTCGAGGGTGCGGTACGGCGTGCGGCGCGGGCGTTCCTTGGCATAGCGCTCGGGCCGGTTGCGGTGCGACTCCCACAGTCCGGTGCGCAGCATGTGCGGTCCGGGGAAGAGCACGGAGGCACCGACGGCCGCCCCCTCGGCGCGCAGGTGGGCGTAGAGGGATTCGGTCATCGTGACCACGGCGGCCTTGGTGACGGCGTAGACGGAGGCAGTCGGCAGCGGGGCGATGCCGCCGTCGCCGGAGGAGGTGTTGACCACGTGCCCGGGGGCGCCGGCCGCGAGCATGCGGGGGACGAACGCCTGGATGCCGTGGAAGACTCCCCAGACGTTGACGGAGAAGGCCCATTTCCAGTCGTTGGGTTCGTGTTCCCACATGCGGCCCTCGGCCCCGGAGCCCACGCCCGCGTTGTTGCAGAGCACGTGGACGGCGCCGAAGGTCGCGTAGGCGGCGTCGGCGAGGGCGAGGACGGAGTCCCGGTCGGAGACGTCGGTGACCCGGGCGAGGACCTCGGCCCCGTCGGCGGTGAGCTCGTCGACGGCCTTGGCCAGGGCGGCCTCCTCCACGTCGGCGAGGACCACCTTCAGCCCTTCGGCGGCGAACCGGCGGGCCAGGGCGAGGCCGACCCCGCTCGCGGCCCCGGTGACCACGGCGGTCTGTCCCGCTTCCAGCCGCATCTCAGACGCTCCCCTCGGGCGGGCCGTCGAGGACCTGCCGCGGGTCGTCGTAGCGCTGGTGGACGTAGGGCAACAGGGCGTCGGCGCTGACCCTCTCGACCACCCGGCCCTGCTGGTCGGTGGTCTTCTCCCCGATGGTGATCCCGACGAGGCGGCGGACGGTGAGGTCGGCCACCGGGTCGTACATGGACTCGCGGAGCACCACGTCACCGGTGACGTTCTCCAGTTTCCTGATCCGCTCGTTGCGGACGCAGTGCACCAGCACCGGTTCGGACTCCAGGCCGGATCCGTCCACGGCGGGCAGGAACTTGAAGTAGAAGTCCGTCTTGGGCTCCGGTTCGGGGAGCGGGAGGGCGCGGTCCACGGCCCCGCGGACCTCGACGAAGGCGATGCCGTGCCGGGCCAGCGCGGCCCGGACCACGAGCCCGTCCCGCTCCACGGTGACCTCGCCGAGCTTCTTGGGCTCGCCGAAGACCTCCCGGCCGCCGGTCAGGGCCCGTTCGTGGGTCATCGGCATGACGAGCGGGTACCAGCCGGTGACCGAGCCGTGCCGGGCGGCCACCGCGACCGAGCCGGCGCCGAGCGGGTATCCGGGCAGGTCCACGGTGCTGATGGCGGCCCGGACCAGGGGCTCCTCGGCCGGTTTCAGGGGCGGCGGCAGCACGGCCGCCACCACGTCCGGGTCGGTCTCCCAGACCGCCACCACGCCGGTGGACCAGATGTCGGGGATCTTCGCGTTCTTCTCGCGCGCCGCCGCGATCTCGGCCTCGGTGCGCGCTCCGTACCGTACGCGTGCCATGGGTGTACCACCCTTCGCTGGGTTCGTTCCCGGGTGCCTGTAACACAGTTACACCGCCCCCGATGAAGGGTAAAGACCGCTGCACGCACACGCCATGACGGAACATCAGATCACTGGGGGCGGTATGGCCCGCGAGACGCTGACCCGCGCGGAGGTCCTGGCGGCGGCCGCCGCCCTGGTCCGCGGGCACGGCCCGGCGGCGCTGACCATGCGCCGGCTCGCCGCCGAGCTGGACACCGCCGTCACCTCGATCTACTGGCACGTCGGCAACCGCGAGTCCCTGCTGGACGCCCTCGTGGAGCGGACCGTGGCCGAGATGGGCGCCATCCGGCCGGCGGGACGCACCCCGGCCGAGCGGATCGTCTCGGTGGGCCGGATCCTCCGCCGCGAGCTGCGCGAACGCCCGCACCTGATCGCGATGGTCCACGAACGGGGCCTGACCGAGCTGATGTTCCTGCCGGCCCAGCAGGCCCTGGCGCACGAGGTGCACGCCGCGGGCCTGACCGGGGCGCGGGCCGCGGACGCGGTACGGGCCGTGCAGTTCCAGGTGGTCGGCTTCGTGCTGGTCGAGCGGAACCGCGAGCGCTCCCCCGCCCAGTCCCCCGCCGAGGCCGAGCTGTGGGACCCGGCCGTCGGCCCCGGCGACCCGGCCCTGGCCCGCGCCCTGGCCCGCCCGGTCGCCCCCGAACGCCTCTTCCTCCTCTCCCTCCGCGCCCTGGTCCGCTCCCTCCTCACCCCACCCCCGACGTGACGGGGGTCACGGGCGCCGGGTGCGGGGCCGAGCGTCGACGGTGCGCCGCTCCGGTGACCGAAGGAACCGGAGGTGTCGGGAGGGGCCGAAGGGGTGGAAGGGGCCACGGCGGTGTGACGCACGCCTCGCGGCGGCGGGTGCGGGGTGGCCGAACCCCGCCGGGGGCGCGGGGTGATGGGGCGGGAGCGTGCCCCGCGTGTCGGCGGGGGCCCGTATCCTCTGTGACCATGCTCGACGACCGTACGACCGCAGAGACGACCTGGCCCGCCGCCTACCCGCAGGGGTACGCGGTGGTCGACGTGGAGACCACCGGGCTCGCTCGCGACGACCGGATAGTCTCCGCGGCCGTCTACCGGCTCGACGCCCGGGGCAACGTGGAAGACCACTGGTACACGCTGGTCAACCCGGAGCGCGATCCCGGACCGGTCTGGATCCACGGGCTGACCAGCGCGGTCCTGGCGGACGCCCCGCTCTTCAAAGAGGTCGCGGGCGAGTTCGCGGAGCGGCTGGAGGGGCGGGTGCTCGTCGCGCACAACGCCATGTTCGACTGGCAGATGATCGCCCGGGAGTACGCGCGGGCCGCCGAGACCGTGCCGGTCCGGCAGCGGCTGTGCACCATCGCCCTGTCGAAGGAGCTGGCGCTGCCGCTGCCCAACCACAAACTGGAGTCGCTGGCCGCGCACTTCGGCGTGGTCCAGCAGCGCGCCCACCACGCCCTGGACGACGCCCGGGTGCTGGCGGAGGCCTTCCGGCCCTCGCTGCACGCGGCCGCCCGCGACGGGGTGCGGCTGCCGCTGCTGGAGTGCCGGCCGCTCACGGAGTGGTCGGACGCCCCGGCCGCGCCGCGCGTCGGGTACCAGGGCGGGCCGGGCTCCTTCCGGGGCGGCGGCTGGCGGCCCTCGCGGAAGCGGCCCCCGTGCCCGTACCCCAACCCGGGCCGGTACGCCGACGGGGCCCCGCTGCGCCAGGGCATGCGGATCGCCTTCTCGGGTGACACCTCGGTGGACCGTGAGCTGCTGGAGGACCGGGCCGTGGAGGCCGGGCTGCACGTGGCGACGAGCGTGTCCCGGCTCACCAGTCTGCTGGTCACCAACGACCCGGATTCGGCCACGTCGAAGACGGTCAAGGCGAAGGCGTTCGGGACCCCGGTGGTGGACGAGGCCGCCTTCACCCACCTGCTCCGGGACGTGGCTCCGGCAGACGGGTGAGCCTGGCGCGACGCGCCGCCCGCCGTCCGCCCGCCGGCAGCCGGCGGTCCCACCCTGTGGCGCATGGCACGTTGTGAAGTCTGCGGAAACGACTACGGGATGTCCTTCGAGGTGCACGCGCAGGGCGCGGTGCACGTCTTCGACTGCTTCTCCTGCGCCATCCACCGGATGGCGCCCATCTGCGAGCACTGCCGGGTGCAGATCATCGGCCAGGGGGTCGAGGTCGAGGGGCACTGGTACTGCGGGGGACACTGCGCCCGCGCGGAAGGGAAGGCGGGGATCGTCGACCGCGTCTGAGTCTCCCGAACGAAACCGATCGGCGGCGTCCGGCGGGCCCGAGGGCCCCGGGCGCCGTCGCCGTGTCACCACCACCACCTCCCCGGGCGCGGCCCGCGTCGGGGCGCGGCCCGTGTCGTGTCCCATGGGAACGTGACCCGTGACACCGCAATGTCACGTGTGAACCCCCGATGTACCCGGATCCCCACCCGGCCCGCCCGGCCCGCTCGCCTTTCCCCGCCCCCCGAGAAGGGACCCCGGCGCCGCGCCGCGCACCGGGCCCGGTACCGTCGTGGCGTGTACCGCTTTGTACTGACCCGGCAGTGGGTGTGCCTCACCCTCCTCGCCCTCCTGCTCATCCCCGCGATGACCAAGCTGGGCTTCTGGCAGTTCCACCGCCATGAGCACCGGGTCGCACAGAACTCGCTGATCGCGAACAGCCTGGAGTCGGCCCCGGTGCCGGTCACCGAGCTGACCTCGCCCGGGCACGAGGTCCCGCGCTCGGACTGGTGGCGGGCGGTCACGGCCACCGGCCGCTTCGACACCACCCACGAGGTGGTGGTGCGGATGCGGACCTCCGCAGACGAGCGCCCCGGATTCCACGTGCTGACCCCGCTGCTCCTGGACGACGGTCGGGCCGTGCTGGTCAACCGCGGCTGGGTGCCGAGCGGCACCGACGCCCGGGCCTACCCGACGGTTCCGAAGCCGCCCACCGGCGAGGTCACGGTGACGGGCCGGCTCAAGGCGGACGAGACCACCGAGGACAGCGGGATCAAGAACCGCCGGGGCCTGCCGGACCGCCAGGTCATGCTCATCAACAGCGAGCAGCAGGCGGCGGCCCTGAAGCGGCCGGTGCTCGGCGGCTACGTGGAACTGACCGCGCCGGTGCCCTCCTCGGGCAGCCCGGAGCCGGTCCCGGAGCCCGACCACGACTCCATCGGCGCGCACATGGCCTACGCCATCCAGTGGTGGATCTTCGCCGGAGCGGTACCGGTGGGCTGGGTGGTGCTGGTGCGCCGGGAGAAGCGGGACCGCGAGGAGGACGCCCGGCGGGCCGCCGCCGCGGCGGCCGGGGACGGCTCCGGCGACGGGGCGGGCACGGACGCGGAGGCCGGCGTCCCGGCCTGAGGCATCCTCGCCGGCCCCTCCCGGGGCCGCCCCTTCCGGGCCACCGCATCGCACCGCACCGGACCGCCCCACCCCGAGGACTCGCGCCGGGAGACCCCGCGCGGCACGGGGCCGGGCGGCGGGTGACGACCCGTCGGGGCCGGTTAGCGTAGGCGCATGGATCTCGGACTGAAGGACCGTGTGTACGTCGTCACCGGAGCCACCCGCGGGCTGGGCTTCGCCGCGGCGCGGGAACTGGCCGCCGACGGGGCGAAGGTGGTGCTGACCGGGCGGGACCCGGAGCGGGTCGCGGCCGCTGCGGCCGCCCTCGGCCCGACCGCCGTCGGGGTGGTCGCCGACAACGCCGACCCGGAGGCCGCCACCGCCCTGATCGCCGCGGCCCGCGAGCACTTCGGCCGCTTCGACGGCGTGCTCGTCAGCGTGGGCGGACCGGCCCCCGGCTTCGCCGCCGACAACACCGACGAACAGTGGACGGCCGCCTTCTCCACGGTCTTCCTGGGCGCGGTCCGGCTGGCCCGGACCGCCGCCGCGGAGCTCGGCCGGGGCGGGGTCATCGGCTTCGTGCTCTCGGCCTCGGTCCACGAGCCGATCCCGGGCCTGACCATCTCCAACGGGCTGCGGCCCGGCCTGGCCGGGTTCGCGAAGTCCCTCGCGGACGAGCTGGGGCCGCGCGGCATCCGCGTGGTCGGCCTGCTGCCCTCCCGGATCGACACCGACCGGGTCCGCGAACTGGACGCCCTGGGCGGGGACGCGGAAGCCGCCCGCGCCGCCAACGAGGCGCGGATCCCCCTGCGCCGCTACGGCTCCCCGGAGGAGTTCGGCAAGACCGCGGCCTTCCTGCTCTCCCCCGCCGCCTCCTACCTCACCGGGGTCATGCTCCCGGTGGACGGCGGGGCCCGGCACGGATTCTGAGGGCGTCCGGTCCGGCGGGACGCGCTCCCGCCGGACCGGTCAGTTCACCCGCTGCGCGTGGTGGGCGACCACCCGGAGCCGGGCCTCGGCGGGGAGTTCCGTCAGCCCGACGGAGGCCCGGGCGCGGGCCAGGACCCCGCCCTCCAGTGCCGCCACCGCGTCGGCGGGCACCGCGTGCGGCTCCAGGACCAGCCGCAGCCGCACCTCGGGGGCCTCGCGCCGGCCGTGCAGGGTCACCCGGGCCTGCGCCACTCCGTCCAGGGCGGCGGCCTCCTCGGTGAGGGCGGCCTCCAGGGCCCGGCCGCGCAGCAGCGCCCCGGCCCCGTCGCCGGTGTCGACCAGCACCACGGACAGCCGGGACCGGCGCACCTGCGCGAGCAGCCACCACAGGGCGAGCAGCACCAGCAGGGCCAGCGCGGCCAGGACCACCGGCCACCACCAGCCGTGGTCCGACCAGCGGTGCCGGTCCGCCGCGCTGAGCAGCACGTCCCCGCGGCCCGTGTACGGGGGCAGGCCCGCCAACAGCACGGTGCCGGCGCCGAGCAGGACCGACCCCACGAGGGCGAGCAGGGTCCGGTTGACCGTCCCGAGCACGGCCGTCACCCCTTTCCGGTGAGTCGGGTGACCCGGACCTGTGGGCGCGGGGGCCGCGCCAGGCCGAGTTCGTCCACCGCCACGGCCAGGACCTCCGTCAGGTCCTCCCGGACCTCGTCCAGCTCCCGGAAGTGCGAGACGGCGCGGACCCCGACGCGATGCCGGCCCATGGAGACCCGTACGGAGCGGACCCCGGAGACCTCCATGGCCCGGTCCCGGATCACCAGCGCGGCGGCCCGGCGGGTCAGTCCGGCGCGCAGTTCTCCGCCGCCCGCCATCGGCAGCAGGGAGCGGAGCCCCGGGGCGAAGGCGAGGAAGAGCAGGAGCGCGCCGAGGAGCAGGAGCAGGACGGCGCCCGCGAGCACGGACGGGTCGTCCAGGGTGTGGTGTTCCAGCCGTTCGGCGAGGCTCCGTCGCCAGTGCATGCCGGGGCGGTGGGCGCGGACGGCGGCGACGTCGTAGAGGAACGGCGCGGAGACGGCGAGCACCGCGAGGGCGGTGAGGGCCGCGGGCAGCCGGCGCGGGGAGCGGAACCGGGCGGCGGGCCGGTCCGGGAGCACCGGGACGGGTGCCGCGCCGGAGCCGCCCGCCTCGGGCGGGCCGGGGGGCGGGCCCGCGGGGGCCGGGTCGGGCGCCGGATCCGTGGTGTCCCCGGCGGCGGCGGGCCCGGTCACCGGAGGCCGCCGCGTCCGGAGGCGGGCCGCGGGGCCGGGTGCAGCCGCTCCACCTCGATGTCCACTTCGGGGACGGCCATGCCGGCGAGTTCCTCGACCCGTCCGGTGACCCGGCTGCGGACGGCCGCGCAGCGGGCCCCGAGGTCCGTGGGGTAGTCGAGTTCGAGGCTGATGCGGACCCGGGCGATGTCGTGGTGGACCGTCACGGTGGCGTGCGGGGCCGCGCCGCCGGCGGGCGGGGTCCCCACCGCTTCCCGGGCGGCCTGGGCGGCGATCCGGGCCACGACCCGGTCCGCGATCCGGGTGGCGCCGCGCTCCGCGGCCGGGATCCGGGAGGCCCGGGAGCCGCGCCCGGGGCCGGGCCGGACGGGGTCCGGCACGTCCGGGTCCGGCAGGTCCGGATCCCGCTCGGGGACCGGGCCGGGGCCCGGCGGCTCCGCCGCGGTCCGCCCGTCCCCCGGTGCGGGGGTCACCGGCGCCGGTCCTCGCGGGGCCGGAACAGGTCGCCCGGTTCGAGGTCCCCGTCGAAGAACCTGCCGAGGACGAACCCGATCGCGCCCAGGGCCGCCACCAGCAGGAAGGCCCCGAATCCGCCGAAGTAGGCGGCGAACCCCAGTGCCATGCCGGCGAGCAGGCCGGTCTGTGCCATCGTCATCGCGCGCTCCCTCGCCCTCCGTCCGGACCGTTACTGGAGCCGGCTCTCCGGCTCGCCCTCGTCCGGGTCGTCCGGCAGCTTCACGTCGGTGACGGCGATGTTGACCTCGACCACTTCGAGGCCCGCCATCCGTTCCACTGCCGAGACGACGTTCTCACGGACCGCCCGGGCCACCTCGCGGATCGACACGCCGTAGTCGACGACGATCTCCAGGTCGAGGGCGGTCTGGACCTCGCCCACCTCGGCCTTGACCCCGCGGGTCACCGACCGGCTGCCGCCGCCGGGGACCCGGTCGCGGACCGCCCCGAGGGTGCGGGCCAGGCCGCTGCCCAGGGCGTGGACGCCGATCACCTCGCGGGCCGCCAGGCCGGCGATCTTCTCCACCACCCCGTCGGCGATGGAGGTCCGGCCGCGCTCCGACGGCGGGGGGACCTGGCCCGTGGGCTTGCCAGTGGGGATCTTGCCTGTGTCGCTCTCGCTCATCGTCTGCGTCCCTTCGGGCCGGCCGGAATCCCTGTCCACCGTAAGCGCCAGGCTCCTTCCCGGCGCGGCGCCCGGACATGCGCGTCCCGCCCCGGCCGAGGGGCCGGGGCGGGACGGTGGACGCGGGCGAGCCTTCCGCCCGCGCGGACGGAACCGCAGGTCGGAGGGGGTGTGGCCCGGGGATGGGGTCAGTCGGAGAGGCCCGCGAGATCGCGCAGGCGGCGGGCCTGGGAGGCCCGTTCGGCGGCTCGCTGCTCCTCGTACGAGCGGGTGGTGGCGCCGCGCAGGAGGGTCTTCGTCTCGATGACGGCGTCCCGGGGGGCGGCCAGCAGGGCGGCGGTGAGGTCCTTGACGGCGTCGTCGAGTTCGGCGCCCGGTACGACCAGGTTGGCGAGGCCGATGCGTTCGGCCTCCTCCGCCTGGACGAAGCGGCCGGTCACGCAGATCTCCAGGGCGCGGGCGTAGCCCACGAGGGAGACGAGCGGGTGGGTTCCGGTGAGGTCCGGCACCAGGCCCAGGCTGGTCTCGCGCATGGCGAAGCGCACGTCGTCGGCGACGACGCGCAGGTCGCAGGCGAGGGCGAGCTGGAAGCCCGCCCCGATGGCATGCCCCTGCACCGCGGCGACGGTGATGAGGTCGCTCCGTCGCCACCAGGTGAAAGCCTCCTGGTAATCGGCGATGGTGGCGTCCAGTCGCGCGTCCTCGGAGCGCGCCAGATCCAGGAAGGACGGCTCTCCCTCGAAGCCCTCGGGGGTGAACCCCTGGCGGTCGAGCCCTGCGGAGAAGGACTGGCCCTCACCGTTCAGGACGACGACCCGCACGGTGCCCGGAAGCGACCGCCCGGCCTCCGTCAACGCCCTCCAGAGCGCGGGGGACTGGGCGTTGCGCTTGGCCGGATTGGTCAGTGTCACCGTGGCGACCGTGTCTTCGACGGTGAGCCGTACGCCGTCCTTGTCGAGCAGAGCCATCGATGCCTCCGGAGAGCAGTCGAATGAGAAGTGACTGCACAGTAACCACCCAGTCGGCCGGATGGCCGACCGGGGGTCACGAAGGCCGTGACGGCGGTGTGGTTCTCGGCCGGGCCCAGGTCAGGCCGAGGCCGCCTTCTTACCGCGGGTCGCGCCACCGCGACCGCGCAGTGTGACTCCGGACTCGCTGAGCATCCGGTGGACGAATCCGTAGGAGCGGCCGGTTTCCTCGGCCAGCGCCCGGATGCTCGAACCGGAGTCGTACTTTCGCTTCAGGTCTGCCGCGAGCTTGTCGCGCGCGACGCCGGTCACCCGGCTGCCCTTCTTCAGAGTCTCGGCCACCCGTGCCTCCTCGTGGGAAGTGCGCTCTGGTGCTTCTCATGATCACCCCTCCCGGCCTTCCTGGCCACCCATTCGGCAAGGTCGGATCGCGGGCAATTTTCTTCCGTTCCGCTTCCGCTGCCCCCCGGCGACCTTCGCGACGGGTGAACGGGCAGGTCAGAGCGGTGTGACGGGGAACACGCAACCCCGGCCGCGCCCCGAGATGCGGTGCTGGTCGCTGGGGGCCGTTGTACAGGATGCAGCGGTACGAGACGGGCTCACTCAGATGATGGATCACCGATGAGCCGAATGATCGGGAAGCCGGGCCGCGTCCCGGCCGGAAACCGGTCGGCGGGCCGGATCACGCCCCCGACCAGGGCCGGAAGGGGGCGGTCGGGGCTCAGGCCAGGGCCACGAGGTCCTTGTAGTCGGGTCCCCAGAGGTCCTCGACGCCGTCCGGGAGCAGGATGATCCGCTCCGGTTCCAGGGCGTCCACGGCGCCCTCGTCGTGGGTGACGAGGATGACGGCGCCCTTGTAGGTGCGCAGGGCCCCGAGGATCTCCTCGCGGCTGGCGGGGTCGAGGTTGTTGGTGGGCTCGTCGAGGAGGAGGACGTTGGCGGAGGAGACCACGAGGGTGGCGAGGGCCAGTCGGGTCTTCTCGCCGCCGGAGAGCACGCCCGCGGGCTTGTCCACGTCGTCGCCGGAGAACAGGAAGGAGCCCAGGGTCTTGCGGACGTCGACGAGGTCGAGGTCGGGGGCGGCGGAGCGCATGTTCTCCAGGACGGTGCGCTCCGGGTCCAGGGTCTCGTGCTCCTGGGCGTAGTAGCCGAGCTTGAGGCCGTGGCCGGGGGTGACCTCGCCGGTGTCGGGCTTCTCCGCGCCGGCGAGGAGCCGGAGCAGGGTGGTCTTGCCCGCGCCGTTGAGGCCGAGGATGACCACGCGGGAGCCCTTGTCGATGGCCAGGTCGACGTCGGTGAAGATCTCCAGGGAGCCGTAGGACTTGGAGAGGCCCTCGGCGGTGAGCGGGGTCTTGCCGCAGGGGGCCGGGTCCGGGAAGCGGAGCTTGGCGACCTTGTCGGAGACGCGGACGGCGTCCAGGCCGGCGAGCAGGCGGTCGGCGCGCTTGGCCATGTTCTGGGCGGCGACGGTCTTGGTGGCCTTGGCGCGCATCTTGTCGGCCTGCGAGTTGAGGGCCGCGGCCTTCTTCTCGGCGTTCTGGCGCTCGCGCTTGCGGCGCTTCTCGTCGGCCTCGCGCTGCTGCTGGTAGAGCTTCCAGCCCATGTTGTAGACGTCGATCACGGAGCGGTTGGCGTCCAGGTAGAACACCTTGTTGACCACCGTCTCGACCAGGTCCACGTCGTGGGAGATCACGATGAACCCGCCGCGGTAGGTCTTGAGGTAGTCGCGGAGCCAGACGATGGAGTCGGCGTCGAGGTGGTTCGTGGGCTCGTCGAGGAGGAGGGTGTCGGCGTCCGAGAAGAGGATCCGGGCCAGCTCGACGCGGCGGCGCTGGCCGCCGGAGAGGGTGTGCAGGGGCTGGCCGAGGACGCGGTCGGGCAGGCCGAGGGCGGCCGAGATGGTGGCGGCCTCGGACTCGGCGGCGTACCCGCCCTTGGTGAGGAACTCGGTCTCCTGGCGCTCGTACTGGCGCAGTGCCTTCTCGCGGGTGGCGCCGGAGCCGTTGGCGATGCGGTCCTCGTTGGCGCGCATCTTCTTGATGAGCACGTCGAGGCCGCGGGCGGAGAGGATCCGGTCGCGGGCGAGGATGTCGAGGTCGCCGGTGCGCGGGTCCTGCGGCAGGTAGCCGACCTCACCGGAGCGGGTGATGGTGCCGGCGGCGGGCTGGCCCTCGCCCGCGAGGCACTTGGTGAGGGTGGTCTTGCCCGCGCCGTTGCGGCCGACGAGGCCGATGCGGTCGCCCTTGGCGACGCGGAAGGAGGCGGACTCGATCAGGATGCGGGCGCCGGCGCGCAGCTCGATGCCGGTGGCGGTGATCACGGAGGACTCCAGGGCGGTATGGACGGCGGAAGGACGGCGCTGCTCGCGCCGTGAGGGCTGGTCGCGTTGCTTCGACGCCGCTAATGCGCAAGGAGATGTGACATGCCCACCAGTCTAACGGCGGTACGGGACTGGGTCCGGGGGCTGTGAGTGGCCTCACCCGGGAGCCCGTTGCCCAGGGGGCGGCGGTGCGGGCTGAGCCGACCGAGGGCGTCCACGGCGACCAGGGTGTCGGTCCAGGGGGCGTCGGGGTCGGCGCAGGGGCGGGCGAGGAGGAGGACGGCGCCGATCCTGGCCTGCCGGGTCGGGTCGTGGACGCAGCCCTCGCGCGCGGTGAGCACCCAGCGGAGGTCGCCGTCGGCGGTGCGGTAGGCGGAGACGTGCCGGGGGGTGATCACGGCGAGCATCCGGCCGGCCGGGTCGAGGGGCTGGAGGGCGCCGGTGGGGCGGTCGGGCAGGGCAGGTACGGCGCGGTGCCAGCGGACGGTGCCGGTGGGGGTGGTGTCGGTGACGAGGCCGTCGTCCCAGAGGGTGAAGGCGTGGCCGGGGACGGCGCGGAGGTCGAGGGGGCGGCTGCCCTCGCGGCGGTAGGTCCAGGCAGGGCGGCCGGTGCCGGGGCGGCGGGCCTCGACGGCGGGGCCGGCGAGCCGGGGCACGGGCTCCGCGGCGGCGGCCGGGGCCGGGGGGCCGGGGTGGGGGGTGATGCGGTCGCCGTAGGGCGCGGGGTCCGGGTGTCGGGCGGCGGTCTGCGCGAGGGGGACGGCGGCCAGGGCCGCGAGGGCCGCCCCGAGGAGGGGCAGGACGAGCCGGGTGCCGGGTCGGGCGGAGGTGTTCGGCGCAGGGCTCACGGGTCGGGGAGCGTAGCGGGGGCGGGGGCCGGTGGTGGGGGC
Organism: Streptomyces sp. NPDC097619; assembly: GCF_040302735.1. NCBI lineage: Bacteria > Bacillati > Actinomycetota > Actinomycetes > Kitasatosporales > Streptomycetaceae > Streptomyces > Streptomyces sp. NPDC097619. Next base: position 54,840 of record NZ_JBEOSD010000025.1, read on the forward strand.
GGCGGGGCCGAGGGTCCCCCGTTCGGCCCTCGTCCGGCGCCGTACGGGGGGTGGGCGTACCAGGATGGAGGGGCCGGGTGCCGCGTCCGGCGCGTGCGGACCGACGAGGACGGTGCGGGATGCAGTTCGATGACGACGCCAATCTGGACACCTCCGAGGTCAAGGACGTGCGGGGCAGCCGCATCCCGGGGGGCAGGGCCACCATCGGCGGGGGCATCGCGGGTCTGATCGCGCTGGTGATGGGCCTGCTGTTCGGGGTGGGTCCGGACCAGCTGGGGCTGTCCTCCGGGCCGGACGAGCCCGCGGCGACGTCCTCCTCGGCGGCGCAGGTGCAGACGGCCTGCCGGACGGGGCAGGACGCGAACACCCGGGAGGACTGCCGGATCGTGGCGGTGGTCAACAGTGCGCAGGACTTCTGGCGGCAGGAGTTCACCCGCCGCGGCGGGACGTACTCGCCCGCGCAGACGGTGTTCTTCACCGGGCGGGTGGGGACGGCCTGCGGTTCGGCCACCTCGGCGGTGGGGCCCTTCTACTGTCCGGCGGACCGGAAGGTCTACCTGGACCTGGGGTTCTTCGACGAGCTGCGGACGAAGTTCGGGGCGACGGGCGGGCCGTTCGCGCAGGCGTACGTGGTGGCGCACGAGTACGGGCACCACATCCAGAACCTGACCGGCACCCTGCAGAAGGCGCAGGACGGGCGGCAGGGCGCGGACAGCAACGCGGTGAAGGTGGAGCTCCAGGCGGACTGCTACGCGGGGGTGTGGGCGCACAACGCCACCCGGACCCCGGACGAGTCCACCGGGCGGCCGCTGATCACGAAGCTGACGGACGAGGACATCAAGGACGGGCTGAGCGCGGCCGCGGCGGTGGGCGACGACCGGATCCAGGAGAAGTTCCAGGGGCGGGTGACCCCGGAGAGCTGGACGCACGGTTCGGCGCAGCAGCGGCAGCAGTGGTTCTACCAGGGGTACCGGACGGGCGACATGGCCCAGTGCAACACCTTCCGGTGACGGTCGCCCGGGCCTGCCATGCTGTGGCCCGGATCACAGGCACGGCTTGGAGAGGGAAGTGATGGCCATGGCGGGCTCACCGTCCATCTGTCCGACGCTGCTGTACGCGGACGCGAAGGCGGCCGTCCAGCAGCTGACGGAGGCGTTCGGCTTCACGCGGGTCGCGGTGTACGAGGGCGAGGACGGCAGCGTGACGCACGCGGAGCTGGCGTACGGCAACGGGGTGGTGATGTTGGGCAGCAAGGGCCGGGGCGGGGCCTTCGACACGGTGATGGCGGGGGCGGGACCGACGGGGGTGTACGTGGTGGTGGAGGACGTGGACGCGCACCACGCGCGGGCGGTGGAGCACGGGGTGGAGGTGGTGATGCCGCCCACCGACCAGGACTACGGCTCGCGGGACTGGATGGGGCGGGACGCGGAGGGGAACGTCTGGAGCTTCGGCACCTACGCCCCGGCGGTCTGAGGCCGCCGCCCGCGCCCCCGCCCCCGCTCCCCCGGGGCCTTCCGGCCCCGGGGCGGGGCGGTCATTCGCCGCCGGTGTGCACCTGGAAGGCGGCCCGGCGGACGGCCTTGGCGAGGGCCGGGTCGGGGTGGGCGGCGGCGAGGGCGATCAGGACCTGCACAGTGCGGGGGTGTCCGACCGCGCGGACCTCGTCGAGGAGGCGGGGGACGGTGGTGCGGACCGCCGCGTCGAGGTGGCGGACCAGGACGTCGGCCTCGCCGTGGTCGGCGACCGCGGCCGCGGTGTCCACCCACAGCCAGGTGGCCTCCTCGCGGGTGAGGACCTCCTGGGCCTCCTCCGGGTCGGCCCCGTCGTGCTCGGCGAGCCAGAGCAGGGCGTAGGGGCGCAGTCCCGGATCATCGGCGGCGGCGCGGACCTCGGGTTCGGCGGGGGCGCCGACCACCCGCAGGGCCTCGAAGGCGAGGCCGCGGACGAGGGCGTCCTCGCCGCGGGCGGCCTGGAGGAGCTCGGTGACGGCACTGCCGACGGTGCGGGCCGCCAGCCAGGCGCGGTACTCGGCACGTGCGGGGCCGGGGGTGAGCCGGGCGCAGCCGCGGAGCATGGCGGCGGCGGACTGTTCGATGTTCCCGGCGGGGCTCTGGGCGGCCACGCAGATCTGTTCCAGCTTGACCCAGACCGCCCAGCTGCCGAGGGGGGTGAGGGTGGCGCGGGCCGGGCCGAGGACGAGGGCGTCCACGGCGCCGAGGCAGCCGAGGGCCCAGCGGAGCAGGCGGGAGAGGGTGGCGGGGTCGGCGGCGGGGCCGTCCTCGGTGGCGCCCTCGTAGGGGACCTCGCAGCGTTCCTCGCGGAGTTCGGCCACGCGCTGGCCGAGCATGTCGAGGAGGGCGGGCACGGTGACGGGGCCCGCCGAGAGCTGGAGCCAGGAGAGCAGCTGGGGCATGGCCTCGACCACCTCGGCCACGGCGGCGGGGTCGACGCCGTCGGGGGCGGGGTGGATCAGGGACCAGGCGTCGAAGACGGCCACCCAGCCGCGCAGGACGGCGGAGTCGTCGCGGTCCCAGGCGCGCAGGCGCCAGCCGGGGCGGGCGTGGCCGCCGTGCACCTCGACGAGTCCGGAGAGGCGGGCCCGGTCCCAGCCGACGCGGATCTGGCCGGGGGTCAGGCCCAGGGCGGTCGCGGCCCGTTCGGCCTCGTCCCCGGAGAGGAGGGGGCTGGGGCAGGGGGGTTCGCCGGGGCCGCCGCCGTACTGCCGCTCGGCCCAGCGGGCCAGGCGGGCGGCGTCGGAGAGTGAGGCCCGGGCCCGGGCGGCGAGTTCGGCCGTGCCGGGGGTGCCCTCGGGCGGCCGGGGGGCCGGACGGGGTCGCCGGTTCGCCACGGCCGTTCTTGCCGTGGCGATGGAGCGCGGGGAGACCAGCCGGAGTCTGGAGTCGCGAGCCAACTGCTCATCAGGCTTTCGGGACGTCACAGGGAGCAGTCTCGCCCGTCCCCCGCCGAAAGCCCAAACGGAATGGGTCGTTACTGCCGGTGGCGGACGGGACGGATCGGGACGAACCGGTATTTCGGCACCTATCGACGGAGGAGGTCGCGGCTCACATGAGGGGGGTGAGGAAGCGGCGCAGGGCCTCTTCGTACCGGTCGGGGGCGGCGTTCCACATGGCTCCGTGCGGGGCGTCGGGAACGGTGTGCAGGGTGATCAGGTCCGGCCGGGCGGCGGCGAGCCGGCGGGAGAGGTCCCAGGGGGCCAGGGTGTCCCCGGGACCGTGGAACATCAGGACGGGCACCTCGGGGATCTCGGGGACGCCCGGGGCTCCCGGGGCTCCCGGAACTCCGGGGGCGCGGGTGCCGCGGAGTCCGGCCCGGCCCTCGGCGGCCCGGACGGCCAGCGGCAGGAGCGGAGCGGGTACGCCGCGGGCGGCGGCCAGGGCGCGCAGGGTCAGGTGCCAGTCGAGGACCGGCGAGTCCAGGACCAGCCCGGCGATCCGGGCGGCCAGGGCGGAGCGGGAGGCGGCGTGCAGGGCCATGGCGGCCCCGGTGGACCAGCCGTGCAGGACCACCCGCTCGGCGCCGTAGCGGACCGCGTAGCGGAGGGCGGCGTCGAGGTCGCGCCATTCCGATTCGCCGAGGTGGCCGAGGCCGTCGGGGGAGGCGGGGGCGCCGAGGTCGTTGCGGTAGGCGAGGGAGAGCACGGGGAGCCGGTGTCGGTGCAGGAAGGGCATCAGGTTCATGGGGTGCTCGCGGGTGGCGCCGAGTCCGTGGACGGCGATCACCCAGGTGGTGCGGGCGCCGGGCAGGAACCAGGCGGGCAGCGGGCCGAGCTCGCCGGGGACGTCCACGTCGGCGTGGTCGAGCCCGAGGGCGGAGCGGGGGTCGCCGACGTACAGCCGGGGGGTGAGGCGGACCCGGGTGCCGGGGTCGAGGCGGCCGTGGCTGACCCGGACCAGCCGGCGGACCACGGTGTCGGGGGCGTGCGGGACGCCGTCGAGGACCGGTCCGACGACGGCGTGCACGCCGGGGGCGTCCAGTCCGTAGGTGCCGGGCCGGAGCGAGGCCAGGGAGCGGGTGAGGGTGACGTGGCCGTCGCCCGCGGCGTGGACGCTGAGCCGGGGGCCGCCGGGGAGGGGGCGGCCGGGGGCGGGCCGCAGGGCGGCGTCGCCGGCGTACCGGCCGGCCGCGACGGCCGCGACGGCCGCCGCCCCGGCTCCCAGGAGCGTGGTGACGGCCGCTGCCGTCGCTGTAGCGGTGCGCACGGCACCAGTGTCGGGCGGGGTGGGCGGGGCGGCCACCGGGGAGATCGTCGGGGCCCGGCCGGTGGGGGCCGGGCGGGTGGGCGCCCGGGAGGGTGACAAGGATCTCGCCGGTGGCGGCCCGCAGGCCCGCGGAGCCGGTCGCGGAGGTTCCGCTTGCATTCCGTTTACCCGCCTCCGACCTGCACGAATGCGGAGGAACAGGAGAGAATCGGTCAGTACCGGGGGGACTGCCTCCGATCCGGTACACCGCTCCGCCCGACCCAGTTCATCTTCCGTTCACCCAGGTTGCCTACGGTCGCCGAGCCACTGACCTCAAACAGAAGCCTGGGTAAATGGAGCACATAACGCTTCTCCTCGGGATCGTGATCGTTACCGCTCTCGTCTTCGACTTCACGAACGGTTTCCACGACACCGCCAACGCGATGGCCACCACCATCTCGACTGGCGCTCTCAAGCCCAAGACGGCGGTGGCCATGTCCGCCGTGCTCAACCTCGTCGGCGCTTTCCTGTCCGTGGAGGTGGCCAGGACCATCTCCAAGGGTCTGGTCAACGAGGAGGGCATCCAGCCCGAAGTGATCTACGCCGCGCTCGTCGGCGCGATCCTGTGGAACCTGGTCACCTGGCTGGTCGGTCTGCCCTCCAGCTCCTCGCACGCCCTGATGGGCGGCCTGGTCGGTGCGGCCGTCGCGTCCGCCGGTCTCGGCGCCGTCAACGGCGGCACCCTGGTCACCAAGGTCCTGATCCCGGCCATCGCGGCCCCGCTCGTGGCGGGCATCGCCTCGATGCTGGCGGCGAAGATGACGTACAAGCTCGGCGGGAAGGTCGGCGAGAAGACCTCCGCCAAGGGCTACCGCGCCGGTCAGATCGCCTCGGCCGGTCTGGTCTCCCTCGCGCACGGCACCAACGACGCGCAGAAGACCATGGGCATCATCACCCTGGCCCTGGTCGCCGGTGGCGCCCTGCACCCGGACGCCAACCCGCCGGTGTGGGTCATCGTCTCGGCCGGTGTGGCCATCGCCCTGGGCACCTACCTCGGTGGCTGGCGCATCATCCGCACCATGGGCAAGGGCCTGACGGACCTCCAGCCGCAGCAGGGCTTCGCGGCCCAGACCTCGGCCGCGAGCGTCATCCTGGCCTCCTCCCACCTGGGCTTCTCCCTCTCCACCACGCACGCCTGCTCCGGCGCCGTGATGGGTGCCGGCCTCGGCCGCAAGGGCGGTGTGGTCCGCTGGTCCACCGCCACCCGGATGTTCGCCGCGTGGGGTCTGACCCTGCCCGCCGCCGCCCTGGTCTCGGCCCTCGCCGAGCTGGTCATGCGGACCGGTGACATCGGCATCGCCGCCGTGACCGTCTTCCTCGTGGGCTCCTGCTTCGCCATCTGGAAGATCTCCCGCCGTGAGGTCGTCGACCACAACAACGTGAACGCGACCGACACGGACGAGGCTCCCGGCGTGGTCACCACGGCCATCGCGGCGGTCACCCCGCCCCCGGCCGGCACCACCGCCGCGGTCTCCGACGAGGAGCTCAAGGCCACCATCCCGGCCCCGCACCAGGACCCCGCGGCTCCGGCGGCCCCGGCCGCCACGGTCTGACCGCCGCACCAGAACAGAGGATCAGCAGCATGAAGATCGATTGGGCAGCCCTCGGCTCCGTCTTCGGAGTCAGCCTCACGGCCACCGTGGTCCTGGTCACCCTCTTCGTCCTCGGCCTCGTCGGCCTCTCCAAGCACGAGGCCGCGACCGAGCAGGGCGGCAGCGCCACCCTGGCCCGCGGCGCCGCCTACGGAGCCTTCGCGCTCTGCGCGGCGGCCGTGTCGTACGGCATCTACCTGATCGTCGCCTGACGACCCCGAAAGCTCCCCCGGGCCGACCGCCCGGGGGAGCTTTCGCGTACCCGGGCCCCGGGACGGCGGCCCGGCGAGCCGGGGCCCGCGTCCCGGTGTGGGGCTGCGCACACTGTCCCGTCGCAGGTCAACGGCGAGTTGACGGGCCGTCTCGGTGCGTGGTGGACTGCCCGGGCCATAGCGGCGGCAGGAGAGGAAGTCCGGTGCGAATCCGGCGCGGTCCCGCCACTGTCACCGGGGAGCTCTCCCCCACCGTGCGTCACGGCCCTCCGGGGCGGGAAGGCCGGGGGAAGCGCCGATCCGGGAGCCAGGAGACTCTCACCGCCGGTCACGTCGAACCAGGGCGCGGACCCTGAGTGAGGACATACCTGCCATGCGTGCCGACCGCGTGTTCGCGTACGGCGCGGCGGCCGGGCTGGTCGCCGACCGGATCCTCGGGGATCCGCGCCGCGGACACCCCGTCGCCGCCTTCGGACGGGCCGCCGCCGCCGTCGAGCGCTCCCTGTGGACCGCCCGCCCCGATACCCAACGCGCCCGCGGGGTCCTGCACACCGCGGTCTGCGTGGGCGGCGCCGCCGCCGTGGGGGCACTGGCCGCCGCGGCCGTCCGCCGGGGCCCCGCCCCGCTGCGGATCGCCCTGACCGCCGCCGCCACCTGGGCCGTCGTGGGCGGCACCTCCCTGGGCCGCGAGGCCCGCGCCATCGGCGCCGCCCTGGACTCCGGGGACATCGCCGCCGCCCGGGCCCGGCTGCCCCACCTGTGCGGCCGCGACCCGCACTCCCTGGACGCGCGGCAGATCGCCCGCGCGGTGGTGGAGTCCGTGGCCGAGAACACCTCCGACGCCGTCGTCGGCGCCCTGGTGTGGGGGGCCGTCGGCGGAGTGCCCGGCCTGCTCGCCTTCCGCGCCGTGAACACCCTCGACGCCATGGTCGGCCACCGTTCCCCCCGCCACCTGCGCTACGGCTGGGCCTCCGCCCGCCTCGACGACGTGGCCGGCTGGCCGGGGGCCCGGCTGACGGCCGCCGCCGCCGTGCTCGCCGGCCCGGACCGCCGGGGGGCGGCCCGGGCCTGGAAGGCCGACGCCGGCGCGCACCCCAGCCCCAACGCCGGACCCGTGGAAGCCGCCTTCGCGGGCGCCCTGGGCGTCCGGATGGGCGGCACGCTCTCCTACGCCGGCCGGACCGAACACCGGCCGGTGCTCAACGGTGCGGGCCGCCCGGCCGGCACCGCCGACATCGCACGGGCGGTACGGCTCTCCCGACAGGTGACCTGGCTCGCGCTGGGCGCCTGCGCGGCGGGCCGGACCCTCGTCTCCGGGGCGCTCGCCGCCCGGGCAGGGAAGGGACTCCGATGAGCGGCACCCGACGGGGCGGCGGCCTGCTGGTCGCCGGGACGACCTCCGACGCGGGCAAGAGCGTGGTCACGGCCGGGATCTGCCGCTGGCTGGTCCGCCGGGGTGTGAAGGTCGCGCCGTTCAAGGCGCAGAACATGTCCCTGAACTCCTTCGTGACCCGCGAGGGCGCCGAGATCGGCCGGGCCCAGGCCATGCAGGCGCAGGCCGCCCGGGTGGAGCCCACCGCGCTGATGAACCCGGTCCTGCTCAAGCCCGGCAGCGACCGCAGCAGCCAGGTGGTGCTGCTGGGGAAGCCCGTCGGCGAGATGAGCGCCCGCGGCTACCACGGCGGCCGCCAGGAACAGCTGCTCGGCGTGGTGACGGACTGCCTGGAGCGGCTGCGGGGCGAGTACGACGCAGTGATCTGCGAGGGCGCGGGCAGCCCCGCCGAGATCAACCTGCGCCGCACCGACATCGTGAACATGGGCATCGCGCGGGCCGCGGACTTCCCCGTGGTCGTGGTCGGCGACATCGACCGGGGCGGCGTCTTCGCCTCCTTCTTCGGCACCACCGCCCTCCTCTCCGAGCGGGACCAGGCCCTCGTCGCGGGCTACCTGGTGAACAAGTTCCGCGGGGACGTGTCCCTGCTGGAGCCCGGCCTGGAGATGCTGCGCTCGCTGACCGGCCGGGCCACCTTCGGGGTGCTGCCGTACCGGCACGGGCTCGGCATCGACGAGGAGGACGGACTGCGCGTCTCGATGCGCGGCACGGTCCGCGAGTCCGTCGTCGCCCCGCCCGTCGGCGAGGACGTGCTGCGGGTCGCGGTGTGCGCGGTCCCCCTGATGTCCAACTTCACCGACGTGGACGCGCTGGCCGCCGAACCCGGCGTGATCGTGCGGTTCGTGGACCGGCCCGAGGAGCTGGCCGACGCCGACCTGGCGGTGGTCCCCGGCACCCGGGGCACCGTGAAGGCCCTGGAGTGGCTGCGCGAGCGCGGCCTCGCGGCGGCCCTGGCGCGGCGGGCCGCCGAGGGCCGCCCCGTCCTCGGGATCTGCGGCGGCTTCCAGCTCCTCGGCGAACGCATCGAGGACGAGGTGGAATCCCGGGCGGGCACCGTGGCGGGCCTGGGGCTCCTTCCGGTGCGGGTCCGGTTCCACCCCGAGAAGACCCTGGCCCGGCCCGTCGGTTCGGCCCTCGGCGAGACCGTCGAGGGGTACGAGATCCACCACGGGGTCGCCGACGTCCTCGGCGGCGACCCCTTCCTCGACGGCTGCCGGGTCGGCGAGGTGTGGGGCACCCACTGGCACGGCTCGCTGGAGTCGGACGGCTTCCGCCGCGCCTTCCTCACCGAGGTGGCCCGGGCCGCCGGCCGCCGCTTCGTGCCCGCCCCCGACACCTCCTTCGGCACCCTGCGCGAGGAACAGCTCGACGCCCTCGGCGACCTGATCGAGGAACACGCCGACACCGCCGCCCTGCTGCGGCTGATCGAGGACGGCGCCCCGGCGGGGCTGCCGTTCGTACCGCCGGGGGCGCCGTGACCGGGCCCTCCGTCCCGCACCGCCCGGCCGCCGCGGTCCCCGCCGGCCGGTCCCGTACCGCCGTTCCGCTCGAAGGAGTGAGGAAGTCTTGAGTACGCCCTTTCCGTTCACCGCGGTGGTCGGCCAGGACGATCTGCGACTGGCCCTGCTGCTCAACGCCGTGAGCCCGGCCGTCGGCGGGGTGCTGGTCCGCGGGGAGAAGGGAACGGCCAAGTCCACGGCCGTGCGCGCCCTGACCTCGCTGCTGCCGGCCGTGGACGTGGTGCCCGGCTGCCGGTTCTCCTGCGCCCCCGGCGCCCCCGACCCGGGCTGCCCGGACGGCCCCCACGGGGCCGACCGCGGCGAGGACCGGCCCGCGCGGATGGTCGAACTCCCCGTCGGGGCCTCCGAGGACCGCCTGGTCGGTGCCCTCGACATCGAACGGGCCCTCGCCGACGGCGTGAAGTCCTTCGAGCCCGGACTGCTCGCCGACGCCCACCGCGGCATCCTCTACGTGGACGAGGTCAACCTCCTCCACGACCACCTCGTGGACGTCCTCCTCGACGCCGCCGCGATGGGCTCCTCCTACGTGGAGCGGGAGGGCGTCTCCGTCCGGCACGCGGCCCGCTTCCTGCTCGTCGGCACCATGAACCCGGAGGAGGGCGAGCTGCGCCCGCAGCTCCTCGACCGGTTCGGCCTGACCGTCGAGGTCGCGGCCTCCCGGGTGCCGGAGCAGCGGGTCGAGGTGGTCCGGCGCCGCCTGGCGTACGACGCCGACCCCGTCTCCTTCGCGGAGCGTTGGGCCGGGGACGAGGCCGCCGTGCGCGAGCGCGTGACCGCGGCCCGCGCCCTGCTCCCCCGGGTGGTCCTCGGGGACACGGCGCTGCTGCGGATCGCCGCCTGCTGCGCCGGCTTCGAGGTGGACGGCATGCGCGCGGACATCGTGATGGCGCGGACCGCGACGGCGCTGGCCGCCTGGGCGGGCCGGACCGAGGTCCGCAAGGAGGACGTCCGGCAGGCCGCCCTGCTGGCCCTGCCGCACCGCCGCCGCCGCAACCCCTTCGACGCCCCCGGCCTGGACGAGGAACTGCTCGACCGGATCCTGGACGGCTTCCCCGACGAGGACCCCGAACCGGAGCCGGAGCCGGAGGGTCCCGGGGACGACGGGCCCGAGGGCGGACCCGACGGTGGACCCGACGGCGGACCCGGCGGGATCCCCCCGCAGGGCGGCGCCCCGGACGCCCCCGAAGCCCCGGACCCGGCCGACGACCCCGCCGCGCAGGACCCGGCCGCGCCCGAGCCCGAGCCCGAGCCGGCGGAGTCCGCCCCGCGGGCGGGTCAGGACGGGCCGGCACCCGAACAGGCCGCCGTACGCGCCTCCGCCACCTTCCGCACCAAGGTCCTCAGCGTGCCCGGTCTGGGCGAGGGCGCCTCGGGCCGGCGCTCCCGGGCCCGTACCGCGCACGGCCGGACCACCGGATCGCACCGCCTCCGCGGCCGGCTGACCAAGCTGCACCTGGCCGCGACCGTGCAGGCGGCGGCCCCGCACCAGCGGGCCCGCGGCCGGTCCGGGCCGGGCCTGGTGCTGCGCCGGGACGACCTCCGGCAGGCGGCCCGCGAGGGCCGGGAGGGCAACCTCGTGCTGTTCGTCGTGGACGCCTCCGGGTCGATGGCGGCCCGGCAGCGGATGGGAGCGGTCAAGGGCGCCGTCCTGTCCCTGCTGCTGGACGCCTACCAGCGCCGCGACAAGGTCGGCCTGATCACCTTCCGGGGCGGCTCCGCGGAGCTGGCCCTGCCGCCCACCTCCTCGGTGGACGCGGCGGCGGCCCGCCTGGAGAAGCTGCCCACCGGCGGCCGCACCCCGCTGGCCGCGGGGCTGCTGAAGGCGCGCGAGGTGCTGCGGATCGAGCGGCTGCGGGACCCGTCCCGGCGGCCCCTGCTGGTCGTCGTCACCGACGGGCGGGCCACCTCCGGCCCCGACGCCCTCGGCCTGGCGGCCCGTTCGGCGCGGCTGCTGGCCGAGGAGGGCACCGCCTCCGTGGTCGTGGACTGCGAGACCGGGCCGGTGCGCCTGGGGCTCGCCGGCCGGCTGGCCGTCGACCTGCGCGGCACCGCGGTCACCCTCGACGGGCTGCGGGCCGACTCGATCGCCGGCCTGGTCAAGGACGTGCGCACGGCTTCGGACACCCACCACCACCTCAGGAGGGCCGCGTAATGCCCCAGGGACAGCCTTCCGTCGTCCCCGACGACGGACTCACCACCCGCCAGCGCCGCAACCGGCCGCTGGTGTTCGTCCACACCGGCCCCGGCAAGGGCAAGTCCACCGCCGCCTTCGGGCTGGCGCTGCGCGCCTGGAACCAGGGCTGGCCCATCGGGGTGTTCCAGTTCGTGAAGTCGGCCAAGTGGAAGGTCGGCGAGGAGAACGCCCTCAAGGCCCTCGGCGAGACCGGCAAGGGCGGGTCCGTGGTCTGGCACAAGATGGGCGAGGGCTGGTCCTGGGTGCAGCGGGACGCGCAGCTCGACAACGAGCAGGCCGCCCGGGAGGGCTGGGAGCAGGTCAAGCGGGACCTGGCCGCCGAGACCCACCGGCTGTACGTCCTCGACGAGTTCGCCTACCCGCTGCACTGGGGGTGGATCGACACCGCCGAGGTCATCGAGGTGCTGCGGAACCGCCCCGGGCAGCAGCACGTGGTGATCACCGGCCGCAACGCCCCCGCGGAGCTGGTGGAGTTCGCGGACCTGGTGACGGAGATGACGAAGGTGAAGCACCCGATGGACACCGGCCAGAAGGGCCAGAAGGGCATCGAGTGGTGAATCCCGCCGCGAGCGTCCCGCGCCTGGTGGTGGCCGCGCCCTCCTCGGGCAGCGGCAAGACCACGGTGGCCACCGGCCTGATGGCCGCGTTCACCGCGCGCGGGCTGGCCGTGTCCCCGCACAAGGCCGGCCCCGACTACATCGATCCGGGCTACCACGCCCTGGCCACCGGCCGGCCGGGCCGCAACCTCGACGCGTTCATGTGCGGCCCGGAGCTGGTGGCCCCGCTGTTCGCGCACGGGGCGGCCGGCTGCGACCTGGCGGTGGTCGAGGGGGTCATGGGCCTATACGACGGGGCCGCGGGCCGGGGCGAGCTGGCCTCCACCGCGCAGGTGGCGAAGCTGCTGCGGGCGCCGGTGGTGCTCGTGGTGGACGCCTCCTCGCAGTCCCGGTCGGTGGCGGCGCTGGCGCACGGCTTCGCCTCCTTCGATCCGCAGGTGCGGCTCGGCGGGGTGATCCTCAACAAGGTCGGTTCCGACCGGCACGAGGTCATGCTGCGGGAGGCGCTGGAGGAGGCCGGGATGCCGGTGCTGGGGGTGCTGCGGCGGGCCCCGCAGGTGGCGGCCCCGTCCCGGCACCTGGGGTTGGTGCCGGTCGCCGAGCGGCGGGCCGACGCGCTGGCCTCCGTACGGGCCCTGGAGGAACAGGTCCGGCAGGGCTGCGACCTGGAGGCGCTGTGGGCGCTGGCCCGGACCGCGCCGCCGCTGGACACGGAGGTCTGGTCCCCGGAGGCGGCCGTGGCCGCCGCCGCGGACCGGGAGGCCGCGACGGCCGGCGCGGGGGCCGGTGCCGGGTCCGCGTCCGGACCCGACGGCGGTGCGGCGCCCGCGGGCGGCCGGCCGGTGATCGCGGTCGCCGGCGGTCCCGCCTTCACCTTCTCCTACGCCGAGCACGCGGAACTGCTGCGGGCCGCCGGCGCCGAGGTCGTGCCCTTCGACCCGTTGCGCGAGGAGTCCCTGCCGGAGGGCACCGACGCCCTGGTGGTGGGCGGGGGATTCCCCGAGGTGTACGCCCCGGAGCTGGCCGCGAACGAGCCGCTGCGCAAGGCGGTCGCCGACCTGGCGGCGGCCGGGGCGCCGGTGGCCGCGGAGTGCGCGGGGCTGCTGTACCTGGCCCGGTCCCTGGACGGCCGGTCGATGTGCGGGGTCCTCGACGCGGAGGCCCGGATGTCGGAGCGGCTCACCCTGGGCTACCGGGAGGCGGTGGCGGTCTCCGACAGCCCCCTCGCGGCGGCCGGGACCCGGCTGCGCGGCCACGAGTTCCACCGCACGGTGGTCGAACCGGGCGCGGGCCCGGAGCCGGCCTGGGGGTTCGTGCACCCGGAGCGCCGGTTGGAGGGCTTCGTGCGGGGCGGGGTGCACGCCAGCTACCTGCACACGCACTGGGCGGCGGAGCCGTCGGTGGCCCGCCGGTTCGTGGCGGCGGCGCTGGCCCGGCGGGCGGACCGGCCGGGCGGGCCCGGGGCCTCCCGGTGAGCCGGTGACCCCGTGAGACCGGGCGTCGGTCCCGCCGGCTCATTCCGCGATGCCCACCACCAGCCAGATCCCGGCCACGCCGCCGACCGTGCAGAGCAGGGTGGACAGGGCGGGGTGATCGTGGTGGGCCTCGGGGAGGATCTCGGCGGCGGCGAGGTAGAGCAGGGCCCCGCCGAAGAAGCCGAGATAGGCCCCGAGGGGTTCCCTCGGAAGGGTGAAGAAGGCCGTGGAGGCCGCTCCCACGACGGGGGCGACGGCGTCCGCGAAGAGCATCGCGAGGGCCTTGCGGCGGGCGTTCCCGTAGAGGCTCGCGAGGGTGTACGTGTTGAACCCGTCGGCGAAGTCGTGGGTGATGACGGCGAGGGCGACGGCGGCCCCCATGCCGCCGCCGACCTGGAAGGCGGCTCCCAGGGCCACCCCGTCGGCGAGGCTGTGGCCGACCATCGCGGCGGCCGCGGTGAGGCCCACCTGCGGGGCCCGGCCGTCCCGGAGGGTGCCGGTCCCGGTGTCGGCGGCGCCGCCCGCGCTCCCGTCCCCGCCGCCGTGTCCGGCGTGCCGGACCGCCAGGAGGCGTTCCACCACGTGGGCCACGAGGAACCCGGCCACGAAGAGCAGCAGGGCGGCGGGTACTCCGAACACCTCGTCGCCCGCCGCTTCCAGGGCCTCCGGGAGCAGGTCGAGGCCGACCACGCCGAGCATCAGCCCGCCCGCGAGGCCCAGTACGAGGTGCCTGCGGTCGGTGACGCGCTGCGCCGTCCACCCGCCGGCCAGTGTCATGAGGAACGCGCCCAGCGCGACGATCACCGCCATGGGCCCCTGCATATCGATTGCGGGGCCCGCACGCACGCCCATCCCCCACGTTTCGGAAGGACGAACGGTTGACTGGATCGTCTGGGTCCCCCGGCCTCCCCGGCCAGGGGCCGGCCCCACAGGTGACCGGAGGCGCGGACCCCACCCGCGTCGTCGTCGGTGTCGGTGCCCGCGGCGGGGTGTCCGCCGAGGAGGTGTGCGCCCTGGTCGAGGGCGCGTTGCGGGGCGCCGGGCTGCCCCGAGCCGCGGTGACGGCCCTGGCCACCGTGGACGCCCGGAGCGCGGAGGCCGGACTCCTCGGGGCCGCCGAGCGCTTCGGGGTGCCGCTGCTGGGCTATCCGGCGGGGGTGCTGGCCGGGGTGCCGGTGCCGCATCCCTCGGCGCGGGTCCGGTCCGCGACCGGGACCCCTTCGGTGGCGGAGGCGGCGGCCCTGGCGGGCGGCGGCCGGCTGCTGGTGTCCAAGACGGTGTCGGCGCGGGCCACCTGCGCGGTGGCCACGGCCCCCGGCCCGGAGGCCCCCTCCCCCGCCGGTCCGGCCCCGGTCGCCGCGCCGGCCGCGGTGCCGGCCCCGGGGGCGGGGGCCGCGGCGGCGGGCGGGGCGGAGGGCGCCGCGCTGGTGGACCTCGCGGTGAAAGTGACCGGGCGATAGGACGACCGCACGGTGACGTGCTGACCCGAATCCCCGAT
>NZ_JBEOSD010000026.1:0-68028 GCF_040302735.1 Streptomyces sp. NPDC097619
GCCTGCCTACTGGACGTAATCAGGCTTTCCGGCAACGCCGCGAGGTGCGGTGCCAGGCGGCGCGGGCCAGGCAAGATCCGGAAGACACGGCCTAGTCGCCAGGGGCTCCCGAGCCCCGCGCACGCCCTTCCGCCGCCCCCGCCCGTCCCTTCCCGGACGGGCGGGGGCGGCGGCGTTTCCCGGGGCGCCGGAGGCTCGGTCGGGCGGACGCCGGGAAGGGGCCGGGGGGGCGGGCCGGGCCGGGGCGGGAGGCCGGTCAGGAGGCGAAGCCGGCCGTGCGCAGGGCCCCCGCCACCGCCTCCCCGAGCCGGGCGTGGCCCTCGTCGTTGGGGTGCAGCCCGTCCGCCAGGTGCCCCGGCCCGAGCAACGGCAGGCCCGGCAGCAGGGCCAGCCGCCGGTCACCGGCCGCGACGCG
Organism: Streptomyces sp. NPDC097619; assembly: GCF_040302735.1. Taxonomy (NCBI): domain Bacteria; kingdom Bacillati; phylum Actinomycetota; class Actinomycetes; order Kitasatosporales; family Streptomycetaceae; genus Streptomyces; species Streptomyces sp. NPDC097619. Next base: position 416 of record NZ_JBEOSD010000026.1, read on the forward strand.
GTCCCGCACGGCCCGCTCCATGGCCGCGCGCAGTTCCGCGAGGGTGGCGCCGAGCCGGTTGGGCTCCGCCTCGGCCTCCGGGCGCAGTACGGGCGAGACCAGCAGCAGCGGGGTCCCGGGGTGGCCCTGCCGGACCAGCTCCAGGAAGACCCGGGTGGTCTCGTAGAGCAGCGGTACCGAGTACGGCATGCGGGACCAGCAGTTCGTGCCGAAGGCCAGGGTGATCAGGTCGGCGGGGAGGGTGGCCAGCTGCTCGGCGGTGGGCAGCTCGCCACGGGCCCCGCCGGCGTAGCCCAGGTTCACGGTGTCCAGGCCGAGGGCGCGCCCGGTGACCGCGGGCCAGCCGTGCGCGGGGCGGGTGGACCACCAGCCCTCGGTGATGGAGTCCCCGTGCACCAGCCAGCGGGGGGCGGCCGGGGCGGGCGCGAGGGGGCCCCCGGTGCCGCGGACGCCCAGGACCACCGGACCGCGCCCCTCCGGCGGGTACACGGTGTACGGGCCGCGGCCGGGCGGCAGCGGCAGGCGGACCACGCCCTCCCCGGCGGGCTCGGTGACCAGCTCCCGCAGCAGGCCGTGACGGTTCCAGAGGGCGAAGACGTGCCCGAGTCCGCCGGGCGGCCCGGGGTCGGAGGTCCGGTAGCGGACCTCCACGGCGGTGGTGCCGGGCCCGGCCGCGAACTCCAGTCGGACCCCGATGGGCAGCGCGGCCCGCGCCTGGGTGTCCCAGGGCAGCCGCATGGTGTCGGCGGGGTCGGCGCGCACCGCCCGGCCGCCGTCCGCCAGCCAGGCCACCCCGCGCAGGAAGGGGCTGGGGTCCAGCCAGTGCTCGCTCACCGCTCGCCTCCGATCGCCGGGTACGGGGCCGGTCCCCGCGCCGTCGCGCACGTTCCGGGTCTGCCCGGGAGGGCCGGGGTCCACGCGGTGCCGGCCCGGCTCGCGACGGCCTTGGCAGGACGGTCCGGAGGGCGCACCCTGCGGGATGTCTGACGGAGTGTCAAGAGAGGTGTCATGGTCTGGACCACGCAGTGATCGATCGTCGATGCGCAACAAAGGTCCGGTTCGGATCGGATCGCGCAATGATCGTGCACGAATATGCAAGGATGGTGCATTACGGGCGGGAACCCCCAGCTCGTAGGCTCACTCGCTGTACCTGGAGTGGCGCGGACCGCCTGCTCGGCGGTTCCGGCTCGCTCCTGCCCTCGTTCAGGACCGACCCGCAGGGTCGTGTCCTGCTCCGGATCGCCGCGGTCGACGCCATCCCCCTCCCGCAGCGACAAGGAGTCACCCCGTGCTGGACCACGGCCAGGCGCCACCCCTCCCGTCCCCGTCCGCCGGCCCCCGCAACCCGCTCCTGCGCCGCAAGCCGGTGGAGCAGCTGGTCGCCGAGGGCGGTCAGGGCGAGGGCGGTTCGCTGCGACGCTCGCTCACCATGTGGCAGCTGACGATGATCAGCATCGGCGCCACCCTGGGCACCGGCATCTTCGTCGTCCTCGGCGAGGCGGCCCCGCTCGCCGGCCCCGCCGTGGCGATCTCCTTCGTGATCGCGGGCCTCACCGCGCTGTTCTCCGCGCTCTCCTACGCCGAGCTCGCCGGCTCCATCCCCGTCGCCGGCTCCTCGTACTCCTACGCCTACGCCACCATGGGCGAGCTCATCGCCTGGATCTGCGGCTGGTGCCTGATCCTGGAGTACGGCGTCTCCGTGGCGGCCGTGGCCGTCGGCTGGGGCGAGTACCTCAACGAGCTGCTCGACGGCACCATCGGCGTCACCATCCCCGAGGCGGTCTCCGCCCCGCTGGGCGAGGGCGGCTTCATCAACCTCCCGGCCCTGGTCGTGGTCCTCATGGCGATGGTCTTCCTGATGGGCGGCGCCAAGGAGAGCGCCCGCATCAACGCCATCATGGTCGGCGTGAAGATCGTCACCCTGCTGCTCTTCATCGGCATCGGCTTCCTGGGCATCAAGGCGGGCAACTACACCCCCCTCGCCCCGCTCGGCATCACCGGCATCAGCGCCGCCGCGGCCACCCTGTTCTTCTCGTACATCGGCTTCGACGCCGCCTCCACCGCGGGTGAGGAAGCCAAGAACCCCAAGCGGGACCTGCCCCGCGCGATCATGATCTCGCTGCTGATCGTGACCGTGCTGTACGTGCTCGTCGCCGTGGTCGCCGTCGGCGCCCTGCCCTGGCAGCAGTTCGAGGGCACCGAGGCCGCCCTGGCGCAGATCATGAAGGACGTCACCGGCCAGAGCTTCTGGGGCGTGGTCCTCGCGGCCGGCGCCGTGATCGCCATCGCCAGCGTGGTCTTCGCCGTGCTCTACGGCCAGTCCCGCATCCTCTTCGCGATGTCCCGCGACGGTCTGATGCCGAAGGTGTTCGCGAAGGTGAACCCGAAGACCGGCGCCCCCCGCGCCAACGTCGTGATCGTCTCGCTGTTCTGCGGGGCCCTGGCCGCCTTCATCCCGCTCGGCGAGCTGGCCGACGCCACCAGCATCGGCACCCTCTTCGCCTTCGCCCTGGTCAACATCGCCGTGATCATCCTGCGCTGGAAGCGCCCCGAGATGAACCGCACCTTCAAGGTGATGCTCTTCCCGGTGACCCCGATCCTCGGCTTCCTCTTCTGCGCCTACCTCATGTACACCATGCGCGCCGCGACCTGGACCGTCTTCGGTCTCTGGATGGCGGCCGGCGTCGTGTTCTACTTCCTGTACGGCATGCGCCGCTCCGCATTGGCCTCCGCACAGAAGTGAACCGCTTGTCTTGCGACTGAACGACCTCGACGAACGCATCGTCCACGCCCTCGCTGAGGACGCCCGCCGCTCCTACGCCGACATCGGCTCCGAGGTCGGCCTGTCCGCCCCCGCCGTGAAACGGCGGGTGGACCGGTTGCGGGCGGAAGGGGCCATCACCGGCTTCACCGTCCGGGTGGACCCCGCCGCGATGGGCTGGGAGACCGAGGGCTTCATCGAGATCTACTGCCGCCACAACACCTCGCCGGACGACATCCGGCGGGGGTTGGAGCGGTACCCCGAGGTGGTGTCCGCGTCCACCGTGACCGGTGACGCGGACGCCCTGGTGCAGATCTTCGCCTCCGACATGCGCCACTTCGAGCGCGTGCTGGAGCGGATCGCGGGCGAGCCCTTCGTGGAGCGCACCAAGTCCGTCCTGGTGCTCTCCCCGCTGCTGCGCCGCTTCACCTCCGGCGCCCCCGGCTAGGCCGTTCCGCCGGCCCTGTCGCGAGCCCGTCGCGGCGGCCGTTTCCGCAGGTCGGCGCCCGCCCCGGACCCCCACGGGGGTCCGGGGCGGCGGTGTCCCGGCGTGTCCGAGGGTCCGCCACGCAACGAATCGCCGTTTCGGGATCAAAACGCGCAACGAATCGTTCAGTCGCGCGCAATGGTCGTGCCTTGTCCGGGCCGAAGGGCACGCCGTACGGTCTAAAGGTCCCCCGAAAGCACTCCTGCCCCAGAGGTTCGCTCATGCCCCAGCTGCGTACGGCCCTCCTCCAGAGCTCCGGAACGCTCGGCGACACCGCCGCGAACCTGAAGGCGCTCGACGAGGCCGCCCGCGCGGCGGCCGAGGGCGGGGCGGGACTCCTGGCGGCCCCGGAGATGTTCCTCACCGGCTACGCCATCGGCACCGACGTCCCCGTGCTGGCCGAGGCCCAGGACGGACCGGCGGCCGCCGCGGTGGCGGAGATCGCCCGCACGCACGGGCTGGCCGTCCTCTACGGCTACCCCGAGCGCGACGGCGACACGGTGTACAACTCCGCGCAGCTGATCGGCCCCGACGGGACCCGGCTGGCGAACTACCGCAAGACCCACCTGTTCGGCTGTTTCGAGCAGGACAGCTTCACCCCCGGCGACACGCAGGTGGTCCAGGCCGAGTACGCGGGCCTGAAGATCGGCCTCCTGATCTGCTACGACGTGGAGTTCCCGGAGAACGTCCGCGCCCACGCCCTGGCCGGGACGGACCTGCTGCTGGTGCCCACGGCCCAGATGCACCCGTTCCAGTTCGTGGCCGAGCAGCTGGTGCCGGTCCGGGCCTTCGAGAGCCAGATGTACGTGGCGTACGTCAACCGCACCGGCCCGGAGGGCGAGTTCGAGTTCGTCGGACTCAGCTGCCTGGCCTCCCCGGACGGGGTCACCCGGACCCGCGCCGGCCGCGGCGAGGAGCTCGTGTTCGGCACCGTCGACCCCGAGCTGCTGGCCGCCTCCCGCGAGAACAACCCGTACCTGCGGGACCGCCGCCCCGGTCTGTACTCCTCGCTGATCTGAGCCGACCGACCCGCGCCGGACCGGCCGCCGTCCCGGCCGGTCCCCCCTGCCTGCCTGCCTTCACCACCCCCCGCGCAAGGAGCCGTACCCCATGACGTCCACGGTGCCCACCGCCGTCCCGCACACCGACGGCCAGCCGCCGATCACCATGTTCGGTCCGGACTTCCCGTACGCCTACGACGACTTCCTCGCGCACCCGGCCGGCCTGGGCCAGATACCCGCCACCGAGCACGGCGCCGAGGTCGCGGTCATCGGCGGCGGCCTGTCCGGCATCATCTCGGCCTACGAGCTCATGAAGATGGGCCTCAAGCCGGTGGTCTACGAGGCCGACCAGATCGGCGGCCGACTGCGCACGGTGGGCTTCGAGGGCCCCGAGACCGAGGGCCTCACCGCGGAGATGGGCGCCATGCGCTTCCCGCCGTCCTCCACCGCCCTCCAGCACTACATCGACCTGGTGGGCCTGGTCACCGAGCCCTTCCCGAACCCGCTGGCCGAGGCCACCCCCTCCACCGTCGTGGACCTCAAGGGCGAGACCCACTACGCGGAGACCATCGCGGACCTCCCGCAGATCTACCGCGACGTGGCCGAGGCGTGGAACGCCTGCCTCGAAGAGGGCGCCGACTTCTCGGACATGAACACCGCGATGCGCGAGCGGGACGTCCCGCGCATCCGGGAGATCTGGGCCGAGCTGGTCGCGAAGCTCGACGACGAGACCTTCTACGGCTTCCTCTGCAAGTCCGAGGCCTTCAAGTCCTTCCGCAAGCGCGAGATCTTCGGCCAGGTCGGCTTCGGCACCGGCGGCTGGGACACCGACTTCCCGAACTCCATCCTGGAGATCCTGCGCGTCGTCTACACCGAGGCCGACGACCACCACCGCGGCATCGTCGGCGGCTCCCAGCAGCTGCCGCTGCGCCTGTGGGAGCGCGCGCCCGAGAAGATCGTCCACTGGGCCCAGGGCACCTCGCTGTCCTCCCTCCACGAGGGCGCCCCGCGTCCGGCCGTGACCCGACTGCACCGCAGCGCGGGCAACCGGATCACCGTCACCGACGCCTCCGGCGACATCCGCACCTACCGCGCCGCGATCTTCACCGCGCAGTCCTGGATGCTGCTGTCCAAGATCGAGTGCGACGACACGCTCTTCCCGATCGACCACTGGACGGCGATCGAGCGCACCCACTACATGGAGTCCAGCAAGCTCTTCGTGCCCGTGGACCGGCCGTTCTGGCTGGACAAGGCCGTCGACGCCGAGGGGAACCCCACGGGCCGGGACGTCATGTCGATGACGCTCACCGACCGCATGACCCGAGGCACCTACCTGCTGGACGACGGCCCGGACAAGCCCGCCGTGATCTGCCTCTCGTACACCTGGTGCGACGACAGCCTCAAGTGGCTGCCGCTGTCCGCGAACGAGCGGATGGAGGTCATGCTGAAGTCCCTCGGCGAGATCTACCCGAACGTGGACATCCGCCGGCACATCATCGGCAACCCGGTCACCGTGTCCTGGGAGGACGAGCCCTACTTCATGGGCGCCTTCAAGGCCAACCTCCCCGGTCACTACCGCTACCAGCGCCGCCTGTTCACGCACTTCATGCAGGACCGGCTGCCCGAGGACAAGCGCGGCATCTTCCTCGCGGGCGACGACATCTCCTGGACGGCCGGCTGGGCCGAGGGCGCCGTGCAGACGGCCCTCAACGCGGTCTGGGGCGTGATGCACCACTTCGGCGGCGGCACCGACGCCACCAACCCGGGCCCCGGCGACCGCTACGACGAGATCGCCCCGGTGGAACTCCCCGAGGACTGACCCCGCCCCGGCCGGTGGGATCCCACCGGGATCCCACCGACCCGCCCGGGACCCTTCCCGGCGGCCCCCGACCACGGGCCGCCGCCGTGCGCACGGAGCCTGCACGGCGGCGGCCCGTTCCCATGCCCGGGGTCCGGTTCCGGCGGGGTCCCGCCCGCGCGCGGCTCCGGACCGCTCAGCCCGGGACCCGGGGCGTGGGGACCAGCAGGCAGCGGCCCACCAGCCCCACCCCGGCGTCCAGGGAGTCGGTGAACTCGGCCGCCAGCTCCGGGCTGGCCCGCAGGGTCCACAGCAGCCGGGCTGCCGCCCAGGCCCCGTCCCGGGCCCGCTGGAGGCTCCACGAGCCCAGCAGGTGGGTCAGCGGATCGGCGATCTGGAGCAGGTCCGGGCCGGGCATCAGCTCCTCCCGGATCCGCTCCTCCAACGTGATCAGGGTCTCCCCGACCAGCTCGAAGTCCCGCTCCAGGGACCGCGGTTCCACCCGGAGCGCGTGACAGGTGGCCACCACGGCGAGGGCCAGGTCGTGCCCGATGTGCGCGTTGATCCCGGCGAGCGCGTGCTGGAGCGGCCGGACGCCCGGATGGCGCCGGTACTGGAACAACGGCCGCCAGCAGGCCGGGGTGCGGCGGCCGTCCGCCGCCGCCTCCACCGCCGCGAGGTACCGGTCCGCGAAGCGGACGGCCAGGGCCGCCGCCGTCCGTCGGGCCGGGAACTCCCCGGCGGAGATCCGCCGTTGCAGCTCCTCGGTGACCGCGAGGTAGACCCGGTTGAAGACCGCCACGCCGTCCTGCGGGGGCAACCGGTCGTCCAGGGCGCGCATCCGCGTGAGTACCGCATCCATGGGGGCAGGGTCGCAGCAGGCGGGCGCCGGGCGGGGGAGTTGGCGGCGCGCTTCCCCGGTTCGGGCGAAAGACCGGTGCCCGCCGGAGGGGTCCGGCGGGCACGGGGCGAGGAGGCGGGCGACGGAGGGCGCCGGCCCGGGAGGGGCCGGTCAGGCCCCGGACTTCGGCGCCGGGTCGGCGGGTCCGGCCGGATCCTGCGGGCCGGGGGCGTCGTAGGCGCTGGTCCCGGAGTCGAGGAGCGGCTCCTGCTCCTTGAGGTGGGCCGGGGCGAAGTACCGCAGGGCGTGGTAGCCGGTGATCACCACGAGGGTGCCCAGGGCGATGCCGCCCAGTTCGAAGTTGTCGCTGATCTGCAGCTTGACCCCGCCGACGCCGATGATGATGCCCGCGGCGGCCGGTACCAGGTTGAGGGGGTTGCGCAGGTCGACCCGGGCGTTGAGCCAGATCTGGGCCCCGAGCAGGCCGATCATGCCGTACAGGATGACGGTGATGCCGCCGAGGACCCCGCCCGGGATGGCCGCGACCACGGCGCCGAACTTGGGACAGAGCCCGAAGAGGAGGGCGAAGCCGGCGGCGGCCCAGTAGGCGGCGGTGGAGTAGACGCGGGTGGCGGCCATCACGCCGATGTTCTCGGAGTAGGTGGTGTTCGGGGGGCCGCCCACGGCGGTGGAGAGCATCGATGCGGCGCCGTCGGCGGCGATGGCGGTGCCCAGTTTGTCGTCGAGGTCGTCGCCGGTCATCTCGCCGACGGCCTTGACGTGTCCGGCGTTCTCCGCGATCAGGGCGATGACCACGGGCAGGGCCACCAGGATGGCCGACCACTCGAAGGACGGGGCGTGGAAGGAGGGCAGGCCGATCCAGTCGGCCTTGGCCACCCCCGACAGGTCGAGGCGCCAGTGGTCCACGGCCTCCGGTCCGCCGACCGTCGAGTGGATCTTCCCGAAGATCAGGTCGAAGAGCCAGGAGATCGCGTACCCGAAGACCAGGCCGAGGAAGATCGCGATCCGGGACCAGAACCCGCGCAGGCAGACCACGGCGAGCCCGGTGAACAGCATCACCAGCAGGGCGGTCCACTGGTCCTGCGGCCAGTACGTGCTCGCGGTGACCGGGGCGAGGTTGAAGCCGATGAGCATGACCACCGCGCCGGTCACCACGGGCGGCATGGCCGCGTGGATGATCCGCGCTCCGAACCGCTGCACCGCGAGCCCCGCGAGGAACAGCACCGCGCCGACCACGAGCACGGCGCCGGTGACGGTGGCGCTGCTGCCGCCGGAGGCCCGGATCGCGGCGGCCACGCCCACGAAGGACAGGGAACAGCCCAGGTAGGAGGGGACCTTGCCGCGGGTCGCGAGCAGGAAGATGACCGTCGCGATGCCGGACATCATGATGGCGAGGTTGGGGTCCAGGCCCATCAGGACCGGGGCCACGAAGCTGGCCCCGAACATCGCCACGACGTGCTGGGCGCCGAGCCCCGCCGTCCGCGGCCAGGTCAGCCGCTCGTCCGGCCGCACCACCGCGCCGGGGGCGGGGGTCCGCCCGTCACCGTGCAGGGTCCAGCGCACGCCGAGGCTCATCGTCAACTCCCAGGGATCGGCCGCAACGGCCGCGGCGCGGCCGTCGGTATCTTACGACCGGATTGCGGAGGTTTCGCCCTGCTGTGCGGGACCCGCCTGGGCGGCGGGGGCCGTACGTCCCCCGGGCCGCAGGACCGAGGCCCCCGCGATGAGGGCGCAGGCCAGTGCGGTCACCAGGCCGAAGGACACCACGAGGGAGGTGGTGTCCGCCACCGCGCCGATCGCGGAAGGGGCGATCAGGCCGGAGGTGTAGGTGATCGTGGCCACGCCCGCGATGGCCTGGGCCGGGGCGGGACCGCTGCGCGCGGCGGCGGCGAAGGCCAGGGGGACGACCACGGCGATGCCGAGTCCGATCAGGCCGAAGCCGGCGAGGGCGGCCGCCGGGTGGTGGACGCCGACCACGAGCAGGCCGCCGACCGTGGCCAGGACCCCGCCGGTGCGGACCGTGCGGACGGCTCCGAAGCGGTCCACCACGCGGTCGCCCGCGAGTCGGGCCACGGCCATGGTCAGGGCGAAGGCGGTGGTGGAGGCGGCGGCGAGGCCGGCGTCGGTGCCGAGCACGTCCTTGAGGTAGACCCCGGACCAGTCCAGGCTGGCGCCCTCGGCGAAGACGGCGCAGAAGCCCACGGCGCCGATCAGCACGGCGGAGCGCGGGGGCAGCGCGAAGTGCGGGGGCGGCTCCTCGTCGGGGGCGCTGCGCAGGTCGAGGACCCCGCGGCAGGCGAGCAGGCCCAGGGCGGTGAGGGCCAGGGCGGCCGTCAGGTGGTGCAGCCGGGCGTCGGCGCCGGCGTGCGCGGCCGCGGTACCGGCCGCGGAGCCGAGGAGGGCGCCGACGCTCCACATGCCGTGCAGCGAGGACATGATCGAGCGCCCGAGCCGGGTCTCCGTCTCCACTCCGAGGGCGTTCATGGCCACGTCCGACAGGCCCGCGGAGGTGCCGTACAGGAACAGGGCCAGGCAGAGCACCGGCAGGGACGGGGCCAGCGAGGGCAGGGTGAGGGAAAGGGTCCACAGGGCCAGCAGCACGGTGAGCGCCCGCCGGGCCCCGAGCCGGTGGTTGACCCGGCCGGCCAAGGGCATCGAGACGGCCGCGCCCACGGCCGGGAAGGCCAGGGCGAGCCCCAGGGCGCCCGCGCCGAGCGAGGCGTTGTCCTGGATCCACGGGATGCGGGTGGCGAAGCTGCCGGTGACGGCGCCGTGGACGCAGAAGACGGCGGCGATGGCGAAGCGGGCGCGGCGCAGCCGTGCCGGGCTCAGGTCGGGTTCCCCAGTCATGCGCGGTAAACTATCAGGGAACCTGCCTGATAAATAACCCCTTTGCCGGGACCGGGTTCCGGCACCGCACCCGATAGGTTCTGGAACGTGCGCGCGATGTCTCCTGCCTCCCCCAGCACCGCCCGGGCCATCAACGACCGGCTGGCGCTGCGGCTCCTCCAGGACGAGGGCCCCTTGACGGCCGGTCAGCTCAAGTCCCTGACCGGGCTGTCCCGACCCTCGGTGGCCGATCTGGTCGACCGGCTCGCCGAGGCCGGACTCATCGAGGTGGTGGGGGAGTCCGGCGAGCAGCGCCGGGGCCCCAACGCCCGGGTGTACGGGATCGTGGCCGACCGTGCCCACCTGGCCGCCCTGGACGTGCGCACCGACAGCGTGGCCGCCGTGGTCACCGACCTGCTGGGCCGCACGGTCGCGCGGGCGGAGCTGCCGGTGGCGGCGGCCGGGGACGCGGTCGAACTGCTGGCGGAGACCGCCCGCGGGGCGGGTGCCGCCCTGCACACCGTGGTGGTCGGTGCCCCCGGCCTGGTGGCCCCCGACAGCGGGGAACTGCGCGACACCGCCAAACTCCCGGCCTGGCACCGCGAACTGGTCGCCCTGCTCCAGGCGCGGCTGCCCGCCCGGGTGCTCGTGGAGAACGAGACCAACCTCGCCGCGGTGGCCGAGCAGCGGCTCGGCGCCGCCCGCGACCTCGACTCGTTCGTCCTGCTGTGGCTGGGCGCCGGGGTGGGGGCCGCCGTGGTCCTGGACGGGCGGCTGCGCCGGGGGGCCTCGGGAGGGGCCGGCGAGCTGGGGTTCCTGCCGGTGCCCGGCACCGGCGGGCTGCCCTCGGCCACGGGCTGCGACGGCGGGTTCCACGCCCTCGCCGGGCGGGGGGCGGTGGCCGCACTGGCGGCCCGGCACGGCTTCGCCGGTTCCCCGGAGGAGGCGGTGGCGGGGGCCGCGGGAGAGGACTTCCTGGAGGAGCTGGCCGAGCGGCTGGCGCTGGGCGCGGCCGCGGTCGCGGCGGTGCTGGACCCGGGCTGCGTGGTGCTGGGCGGGGTCCTCGGGCGGGCGGGCGGCCCCGGGCTGGCCGCCCGGGTGGCCGACCGGCTGCGTACCCTCAGCCCGGTGCCGACCGAGGTGCGGGCCACGGACCTCGGCGACGTGGCCGTCCTGGAGGGGGCCCGCCTGATCGCCCGCGACGCCGCCCAGGACGCCCTGTTCGGCTCCGGGGCCTGAGGCCCGGCCCCTCGGTCGGCCCGGCGGTCCGTCGGCCTGTCGGCCGCGCCTCGGGTCGGCCCGGTGGTCGGCGCGGTCGGTCGGGGAAACGCGCGGACCCGGTGGCCGCCGGGCCACCGGGTCCTCACGTCATCGGCATCCGCTCACGGGATCAGCAGGCGCCGAGGTCCTCCCAGACACCCCACTGACCGGTGGTGCCGGGCTCTTCGTTCTGGGTCCACCACTTGGCCTTCCAGTTCTTGCCCTTGTGGGAGACGGTGGCGCCGCTGTTGTACACGGTGCCGCCCACGTAGGCCGGGTTGGCGCAGGTGCCGCCGGTGGTGCCGCCGGTGGTGCCACCCGTGGTCCCGCCCGTCGTGCCGCCGGTGGTGCCGCCCGTCGTCCCGCCGGTGGTGCCACCGGTGGTCCCGCCGGTCGTGCCGCCCGTGGTCCCGCCGGTGGTGCCGCCGGAGCCGAGGTCCACCAGGGTGGTGCCGCGGGCCAGGTCACCGGCCAGGGCGTAGGTGGTGCCGGAGACGTTCACGGTCCAGTTGGAGGGCGTGGACACCGGCAGGTAGTAGTTGAAGGCCAGGTCCACGGAGGCGCCGGGGGCCAGCGACTGCCAGGCCGGGAGCTTCAGCGAGACCCGGTGGAAGTCGCCCTTCAGGCCACCGATGTTGGTGCCGGTGTGGCCGCTGCTGATCACCTTGGTGCCGAAGCCGGACTGGTCCGAGGCGTTGTTGGGAGCCGAGGTCGAGTAGTCGAACTGGAACTCCGTGCCGCCGGGCAGGGTGGCCTTGGTGTTGTTGGTGATCTTGATCTTCGGGGTGATCGGGTAGTTCGAGTCGCCGAGCTTGAACTCGTTGAACTCGACCTTGACGTCGACGGCCTGGGTGGGCAGGGTGCCACCGGCCTTCTTGGCGCCGTACGGGGTGGCCGCCTTGAACTTGTCGTACATCAGGGTGGTGAGCGTGTCGCCCATCTCGTACTGGCCCTTGGCCGTGTTGTACGAGTAGTCGCCCGCCAGCTCCCAGACCATGGTGCCGCCGATGCCGCGGTCGATCACGTAGTCGGCCTTGGCCGCCACGGACTGCTCGTCCTCGGTGGAGAGGAAGACCTTCTTCTGGGCGTTCCACAGCCACGGCGCCACCAGGGTGGAGTCGTACTTGCGGGCGTAGGTGCCGGTCAGCGTGGTGTTCGCCGGGAAGCCGTACTTGGTGACGTAGTCACCGACGACGCCCTTCTCCAGGTTCTTGGCGTGCCACATCGGGTTCGAGCCCGCGGGGGACTCGGCGCCGTTGGTGTCCTTGTCGTGCCACAGGTTGTCGATGCCGATCGCGCCGTCACCGCACTTGGTCAGACCCGCGCCGGCCGGGCAGCTGGTGGCCGCGGCCTTGCCCCACAGGCCGTCGGTGCCGCCCTGCACGTTCTTGAAGCCGCGGGTGTAGTACGGCAGACCGATGTTGATCCGGCCCGACGGCATGGAACCGCGGAAGTAGTGGTAGGCCCAGTCGGTGTTCAGGTAGCCGATGCCGCCGTACTGCTGGGAGCCGTAGACCCCGGCCGCGGCGAGCTCGCTGTCCTTGCCGTCGTCGAAGAGCGAGGCGTTCGGACCGACGTGCTCGTTCCAGGCGCCGTGCAGGTCGTAGGACATGATGTTGACGTAGTCCAGGTACTGCTGCATCTGGAACGTCTCCATGCCGCGCAGCAGGTAGCCGGAGGACGGGGCGGCCACGGTCAGCAGGTAGTGCTTGCCGTCGGCGGCGCCCGCGGTGTCCAGCTTCTCGCGCAGGGTCTTCATCAGGACCGCGTAGCCCTTGACCAGACCGGCGCGGCGGGCGTTGGCCAGCTGCCAGTCCAGCGGGTTGCCCGCGTCCTTCATCGTGGTCGGGTATTCGTAGTCGATGTCGACGCCGTTGAACCCGTACTTCTTGATGAAGGCGACGGCCGAGTCCGCGAAGGTGTTGATGCCCGCGGTGTTCACCGAACCGTCGGCGTTGGTGGCCATCGAGTAGAAGCCGCCGGAGTTCACCCGGTTGCCGTTGTCGTCGAAGTAGCCGCCGGTCTCGGCCCAACCACCCACGGAGATAAGGGTCTTGACGTCGGGGTGCTGCTTCTTGAACTTGCTGAGCAGGTTGAAGTGGCCCTTGTACGGGAGGGCCGGGTCCATCTCGGCACCCGCGACGCCGGGCCAGGTCATCCCGGTGGCGGCGTTGTTCGCGTTGTCGGAGCCGACGGAGATCTTGTTGTCGCTCGCGACGTGGGCGAAGGCGTAGTTGATGTGGGTGATCTTGTTCCACGGGATGTTGTTCGCGAGGTAGGCGGGCTCACCGTTGCGGCCGGTGCGCCAGCCGGTGAAGTAGCCGATGACGCGGCGCTGGTGGTCGGCGCCCATCTTCTCGCGGCCCTGGGTGTCGTAGACCGAGCAGTAGGGGACGTCTACCCCGGGGGTCTTGTAGAGGCCGTCGGGACGACAGGACTCGTTGTCGGCGGCGTGCGAGACGCCCGCGGAGAGCGTGCTGAAGAGCAGACCGGCGACTGCGGCTCCGGTAGCCATCAGCGTGGCCCTCGTACGCGTGGGGGACAGCACCATCGTGCCTCCTGGGGAGGGGAGGTTGGCAGGACACAACGAACAGAAGAGGTGGTGCGTGCGGTGCGTGTATCGGCCCGTGATGTGCGCACATCCGTCGGGCTGTCTCCCGGAAGGTGAACCAGACATTAAGAGGACTAGACCACCCCGTCAATAGGTCTGGACCAACCCTGGGCCCCCTGGCCGGCGGTTCGCTGGAACTTGCCTGAGTAAGCTCTTGTGAGCCAGGCCACAGCACTTCCCCTGCATGACCGCTTGCGCGGCGTGGCAGACTGGCTCCAGTACCAGAAGCAGCGCACTCCGGGGTCGGTGTAATTCCGAACCGGCGGTTACAGTCCGCGACCCGACCGCATCCAGTGGCCGGTTGACCAGGTGAAATTCCTGGACCGACGGTGAAAGTCCGGATGGGAGGCAGTGCGCGGCGGGCCGTCACGGTACGCCGCCGTAGCCGTACCACCGCGATCTTTCTCGCAGGTGGTCCGGGTCTTCGGCCTCGGCGTCCCCGTGTTGCGCGTCCGCTTCCTCTGTCGTATCCCGACAGGCCCCGGAGTCCGTGCCCGATATGAGGCAGGAGGACCCGATGGGCCGGCTCACCGACACGGACGCCATGCGACGCGCCATCGCGCTCGCCTCCCGCGGCCTCGGCTCCACCAGCCCCAACCCCGTGGTCGGCTGCGTCCTCACCGACGCCGCCGGACACCAGGTCGGCGAGGGCTGGCACCAGCGGGCCGGCGGCCCGCACGCCGAGGTCCACGCCCTGCGCGCCGCGGGCGACGCGGCCCGCGGCGGCACCGCCTACGTCACCCTCGAACCCTGCAACCACACCGGCCGCACCGGGCCCTGTGCCCGAGCGCTGGTCGAAGCGGGCGTGGCCCGCGTGGTCTATGCCGTCTCCGACCCGAACCCGCAGGCCGGCGGGGGCGCGGACACCCTGCGCGCCGCCGGCATCGCCACCGAGGGCGGGTTCCTCGAAGCGGAGGCCGCGGCCGGGAACACCGCCTGGCTGACCTCCATCCGCCGGGGCCGCCCGCACGTCCGCTGGAAGTACGCCGCCACCCTCGACGGCCGGATCGCCGCGGCCGACTCCACCAGCCGGTGGATCAGCTCTCCTGAGTCCCGCGCCGACGTCCACCGGCTGCGCGCCGGCAGCGACGCCGTCGTCGTCGGCTCCGGCACCCTGCGCGCCGACGACCCGCACCTCGCGGTCCGCGGCGTCGAAGGCGCCGTCCAACCCCTGCGGGTCGTCCTCGACACCCGCGCCACGATCACCCCCGGTGCCCGCGTCCTCGACGCGGCCGCCCCCACCCTGGTGGCCGTCGGCGAGGACGCCGACACCGACCACCTCCCCGGCGTGGACCTGGTCCGGCTGCCCCGCACCGGCGGCGGCCTCTCCGTGGACGCGCTGCTGGCCGAGCTGTACGCCCGCGGCGTCCGCTCGGTCCTCCTGGAAGGCGGCCCCACCCTCGCGGGCGCCTTCGTGGCCGCCGGAGCCGTGGACGAGGTGGTCGGCTACCTGGCCCCCGTCCTGCTCGGCGCCGGTCCCGCCGCCCTCGGCGACGCCGGGATCGCCACCCTCGCCGACGCCCTGCGGCTCGACCTCGTCGAGACCGTCCGCATCGGCCCCGACCTGCGCGTCACCGCCGTCCCCACCGCCCCCAAGGAGCGCTGAAGTGTTCACCGGAATCGTCGAAGAGCTGGGCGAGGTCACGGCCGTGGAGGAGCTCCGGGACGCCTCCCGCTTCCGTCTGCGCGGCCCGCTCGTGACCGAGGACGCCAAGCACGGTGACTCCATCGCCGTCAACGGCGTCTGTCTCACCGTGGTGGACACCGCGGACGGCGAGTTCACCGCCGACGTGATGGCCGAGACCCTCAAGCGGTCCAGCCTCGGCGCCCTCGGCACCGGCTCCCGCGTCAACCTGGAACGCCCCATGGCCCTCGGCGGTCGCCTCGGCGGCCACCTGGTCCAGGGCCACGTGGACGGCACCGGCACCATCCTGGAACGGACCCCCTCCGAGCACTGGGAGCTCGTCAAGGTCTCCCTGCCCGCGCAGCTGTCCCGCTACGTGGTCGAGAAGGGCTCCATCACCGTGGACGGGGTCAGCCTCACCGTGGTCGACGCCGCCGCCGACCACTTCACCATCAGCCTCATCCCCACCACCCTCGCCCTGACCACGCTCGGCCTGAAGCAGCCCGGCGACCCGGTCAACCTGGAGGTGGACGTCCTCGCCAAGTACGTCGAGCGCCTGCTCGCCGCCGGAGTGGACCCGCTGCACGCGAAGGAGACCCCCGCATGAGCGCCGTGGCCTGGATGAACTCCGAGGCGTTCACCGTCCTCGGTCAGCACATCAAGTGGTCCGACATGATCGGCAACACCGCCGGACTGGTCGCCCTCGCCCTCGGCTGGCGGCGCTCCATATGGACCTGGCCCGTCCAGCTGGCCTCGGGCCTCATCCTCTTCGTCGCCTTCGCCGGCACCCTCACCGGCAGCGCCGGCAAGCAGGCCGTCGTCATCGTCGTGGCCCTCTGGGGCTGGTACCAGTGGACCCGCGGCCGGCAGCAGGCCCAGGACGGCGGCCTCGCCGTCCGCTTCGCCACCTGGCGGGAGCGCGGGTTCCTCGCGGGCGCCGCCCTGCTCGGCACCCTCGCCGTCGGCGGCCTCTTCACCGCCGTCCCCTCCCTCTCCTGGGACCCCTGGCCGGACGCCTACGTGTTCGTCGGCACCATCGTGGCCATGTACGCCCAGGCCAAGGGCATGGTCGAGTTCTGGTTCGCCTGGCTCCTGGTGGACCTGGTCGGCGTCCCCCTCGCCTTCGCCAACGGCTACGCCTTCTCCGGATTCGTCTACGTGATCTACGGCGCCCTCGTCCTGTGGGGGGCCCACGACTGGTACCAGCGCTCGCGCACGGCCCAGGCCGCCGGAACCCCGGCGACCCCCGGCACCACCAACGCCACGGCCCTGGAAGGAGCGGCGGCATGAACCTCGAACCCGTCCCCGCAGACCGGTACTCCGACGAAGAGGCGGACGCCGCCCTCTTCCGCCTCGACCCCGTCGAGCAGGCCATCCGCGACATCGCGGCCGGCCGGCCCGTGGTCGTCGTGGACGACGAGGACCGCGAGAACGAGGGCGACCTCGTCATCGCCGCCGAGAAGGCCACCCCCGAGATCGTCGCCTTCATGATGAGCGAGTGCCGCGGCCTGATCTGCGCCCCCCTGGAGGGCGAGGAACTGGACCGACTGGAACTGCCCCAGATGGTCGCCCACAACACCGAGTCGATGCAGACGGCCTTTACCGTCTCCGTGGACGCCACCGCCGCGCACGGCGTCACCACCGGCATCTCCGCCGCCGACCGCGCCACCACCCTGCGCCTGCTCGCGGGCGGCCCGGCCGTCACCGCCGGCGACTTCGTCCGGCCCGGCCACATCTTCCCGCTCCGCGCCAAGCCCGGCGGCGTCCTGGTCCGCAACGGCCACACCGAGGCCGCCGTGGACCTGGCCCGGCTCGCGGGGCTGCGCCCCGCCGGCGCCATCGTGGAGATCGCCGGCGAGGACGGGGTCATGCTCCGGCTCCCCGAGCTGATCCCCTTCGCCCGCAAGCACGGCCTGACGATCATCTCCATCGAGGACCTGATCGCCTACCGCCGCAGTGCCGAGCCCACCGTCCGCCGCGAGGCCCGCACCACCCTGCCCACGGCCTTCGGCGAGTTCACCGCCTACGGCTACCGCTCCACCGTGGACGGGGTCGAGCACGTGGCCCTGGTCCACGGCGACCTCGGCGACGGCCGCGACCTGCTGGTCCGCATGCACTCCGAGTGCCTCACCGGGGACGTCTTCCACTCCCTGCGCTGCGACTGCGGCCCCCAGCTCGAAGCCTCCATGCTGCGGGTCCAGGCCGAGGGCCGCGGGATCATCGTCTACCTGCGCGGCCACGAGGGCCGCGGCATCGGACTGCTGTCCAAGCTGCGCGCCTACGAGCTCCAGGAACGAGGCCGCGACACCCTCGACGCCAACCTGGAACTCGGCCTCCCCGCCGACGCCCGGGACTACGGAGCGGGCGCCCAGATCCTCACCGACCTCGGGGTCCGCTCGGTCCGCCTGCTCACCAACAACCCCGAGAAGGCCGAGGCCCTCCAGCGGCACGGCGTCGAGGTCCGCAGCCGCGAACCGATGCCCGTCGAGGCGGGCGAGCACAACCTCACCTACCTGCGGACCAAGCGGGACCGGATGGGGCACGAACTGCCCTGGCTGGACGCCGGAGCCGTCTCCGCCTGCAACAGCCAGTGACGGCGGCCGCGCCCGGCGCGGCCCACCCGTCCGCCCGGCGCACCGGGCACCCCGGCACGACGAGCGACCGGCACAGCACCAGAGCACCACAGCACCAGAGCACAGAGCACAGAGACCGAACGACGAGGAGAGCCGTGAGCGGCAAGGGCGCACCCGAACTGAGCGTACGGAACTGCGGGGACCTGAGGGTCGCCGTGATCGCGGCGCAGTGGCACGAGAAGGTCATGGACGGCCTCGTGGACGGCGCCCTGCGCGCCCTCCACGAGCTCGGCATCGACGAGCCCACCCTGCTGCGCGTCCCCGGCAGCTTCGAGCTGCCCGTGGTCGCCAAGGTCCTCGCCGAACGCGGCTACGACGCCGTCGTCGCCCTCGGCGTGGTCATCCGCGGCGGCACCCCGCACTTCGACTACGTCTGCCAGGGCGTCACCGAGGGCCTGGTGAAGGTCTCCGTCGACACCGGCGTCCCCGTCGGCTTCGGCGTGCTGACCTGCGACAACGACGAGCAGGCCCTGGACCGTGCCGGCCTGGAGGGGTCGAACGAGGACAAGGGCCACGAAGCGGTCACCGCCGCCGTCGCCACCGCCATGACCCTCCGCACCATCAGCGAGCCCTGGCGCTAGCCGCCACCCACGACGGACGGGCCCCGGGGGAGCACCCCCGGGCCCGTCCGTCGGTGCGTCCAAGGAGTGAACCCGCGCGCCACGGCGCCCGGCAGAACCCTTAGGCTAGGCACATCATGGCGAACACACCCCTGAAGACCTTCGAAGAGCTCTTCGCGGAGCTCCAGCTCAAGGCCGCCACCGGCGACCCCAGCACCTCCCGCACCGCCGAGCTGGTCGGCAAGGGCGTCCATGCCATCGGCAAGAAGGTCGTCGAGGAGGCCGCCGAAGTCTGGATGGCCGCCGAGTACGAGGGCAAGGAAGCCGCCGCCGAGGAGATCTCCCAGCTGCTGTACCACGTCCAAGTGATGATGGTCGCGCGCGGGATCTCCCTCGACGAGGTCTACGCCCACCTCTGAGCCGGCCCGGCCCCCGCCGCACCCCGCTCCGCACAGCACTCCCTGCAACGAACAAAGGAAACCGACCTCATGCTGCGCATCGCCGTCCCCAACAAGGGTTCACTCTCCGGACCTGCGTCGGCGATGCTCCATGAGGCCGGCTACCGGCAGCGCAAGGAGTCCAAGGAGCTCGTCACCGTCGACCCGGAGAACGAGGTCGAGTTCTTCTACCTCCGGCCCAAGGACATCGCCATCTACGTGGCCTCGGGCAAGCTCGACATCGGCATCACCGGCCGCGACCTGCTCCTGGACTCCGGGGCGAACGCCGCGGAGATCCTGCCCCTGAACTTCGGCCGCTCCACCTTCCGCTACGCCACCCGCCCGGGCACCGCCAAGGGCCCGGAGGACTTCGGCGGCATGACGATCGCCACCTCCTACGAGGGCATCGTCGCCCAGCACCTCGCCGACCAGGGCATCGACGCCTCCGTGGTCCACCTGGACGGCGCCGTCGAGACCGCCATCCAGCTCGGCGTGGCCCAGATCATCGCCGACGTGGTCGAGACCGGCACCAGCCTGCGCAACGCCGGCCTGGAGGTCATCGGCGAGCCGATCCTCAAGTCCGAGGCCATCGTGATCCGCCGTCAGGGCGCCGAGGAGGACCACCCGCAGGTCCAGCAGTTCCTGCGCCGCCTCCAGGGCGTCCTCGTCGCCCGCTCGTACGTGATGATGGACTACGACATCCGCGCCGAGCACCTGGAACGGGCCGTGGCCCTCACCCCCGGCCTGGAGTCCCCGACCGTCTCCCCGCTGCACAACGAGGGCTGGGTCGCCGTCCGCGCCATGGTCCCCGCCAAGGAAGCCCAGCGGATCATGGACGACCTGTACGAACTGGGCGCCCGCGCGATCCTCACCACCTCGATCCACGCCTGCCGCCTCTGAAGCCCCGCCCTCCGGGTCCCGCCCGTCCCGGCGGGACCCGGCAGCGGCCCCGCACCGTCCGCCGCCGGCCCCGGACCTCCCCCGGGTCCGCACCCCGTCCGGCCCGCCCCCGCGGCCGCCGGGCGGCCCTCCCGCAAAGGCACCCCGCACCATGACCCAGCCCGCCGCCCCCGCCGAGACGCCCGCTCTGCCGGTGACCTTCCGGCCGACCCGCACCCGGGCCGTCCTGCTGGGCGTCGGCGCCGTCATGTTCGCCACCATCACCACCGTGGCCGTGATGCTGGAGCGCCTCACCGGCGGCGAGCGGATCAGCTTCGTCTTCATCGCGGCCCTCCTCACCTCCGTGCTCGTCCTCCTCAGCCGCCCCAAGGTGGTCGCCGACGAGGGCGGGGTGACCGTGGTCAACCTGACCACCACCCGCCGCCTGGAGTGGGCCCAGATCCTCCGGGTGAACCTGCGCCCCGGCGACCCGTGGGTCTTCCTCGACCTGAACGACGGCACCAGCCTCCCCGCCCTCGGCATCCAGCCCGGCGTGGCCAAGGCACAGGCCATCGCCGACGCCCGCGCCCTGCGCGCCCTCACCGAGACCCGCGGAACGGGCGCTCCCGGGCTCTGACGCCATTGCGGCTCCGATCCCAGTGACTACCCTGGTCCCGGGGCGCCACCGCGCGCCCCGCCTCCGGCCCCCGTACCCAGCGGGCCGGGGCCCCCTGCGACCAGAGGAGTGACTCCCTCCAGCAATGGACGGATCGTCCGGTAGTACCTGCGCCGCCCCCCTCACCGGGGCGGCGGCATGACCATCCCGCTCATCCTGCTCGGGGCGGCCTTCGCCCTGATCCTCGCCAACGGTTTCTTCGTGGCCGCCGAGTTCGGCCTCGTGACCGTGGAGCGTCCCGAGGCCGAACGCGCCGCCGCGGAGGGCGACCGCCGTGCCCGCACGGTCGTCAACGCCCTGCGCGAGCTGTCCTTCCAGCTCTCCGGCACCCAGCTCGGCATCACCCTCACCTCCCTCGTGGTCGGCATGCTCGCCGAGCCCGCCCTCGCCGGGCTGCTCGCCGGCCCGCTCACCGCGACCGGCCTGCCCCGCGGCGCGGTCTCCGTGGTCTCGGTGCTGATCGGCATGCTGCTGGCCTCCGCCGTGCAGATGGTGGTCGGCGAACTCGTCCCCAAGAACTGGGCGGTCTCCCGGCCGCTCCAGGTGGCCCGCTTCGTGGCCGGCCCGCAGCACGCCTTCTCCCGGCTGTTCCGACCGGTCATCGCCGGACTCAACGCCGTCGCCAACCGGCTGGTCCGCGCCATGGGCGTGGAACCGGCCGAGGAGCTGGCCTCCGCCCGCACCCCCGGCGAACTGGTCTCCCTGGTCCGCCATTCGGCGCAGGCCGGAGCCCTGGAACAGGACACCGCGGACCTGTTCGTCCGCACCCTCTCCCTCGGCGACCTGACCGCCCAGCACGTCATGACCCCCCGGGTCCGCGTCAGCGCCCTCCAGTCCACCGCCACCGCCGCCGACGTGCTCAACCTGACCCGGGCCACCGGCCTGTCCCGGTTCCCGGTCTACGGCGAGCGCATCGACGAGATCCTCGGCGTGGTCCACCTGAAGGACGCCCTCGCCGTGCCCGAGTCCCGACGACCGAGCACCCGGGTCTTCGGGATCGTCGTCCCGGCCCTCCTGGTCCCCGGCACCCTCCCCGTCCAGCCCCTCCTGGAACGGCTCCGCACCGAACAGCCGATGGCCGTGGTCGTCGACGAGTACGGCGGCACCGCCGGAGTGGTCACCCTGGAGGACATCGTCGAGGAACTGGTCGGCGAGGTCCGCGACGAGCACGACCGCGCCGACGAGGAGACCCCGGAACTGGCCGCCGCGCCCGCCGAGGACGGCCGCCCCGCCTGGGAGGCCGACGGCTCCTGCCGGGTGCACACCCTGCGCCGGATAGGACTCGACGTGCCCGAGGGCCCGTACGAGACCGTCGCCGGACTCGTCGCCGACCTCCTCGGCCGCATCCCCGCCCCCGGGGACCGGGCCGAACTCCCCGGCTGGAAGCTCTCCGTCCGGCAGGTCGGCCGCTACCGCGCCGAACGGGTCCGGCTGGTCCGCACCGCCCCGGCCCCCCGGGCGGAGCAGTCCGGCCGCACCGCCCCCGCCCTGACGGCGGTGGCCCGGTGAACGCCCTCCAACTGCTCTTCGCCCTGCTGCTGGTCCTCGCCAACGGCTTCTTCGTGGGCGCCGAATTCGCCCTGGTCTCGGTCCGCCGCAGCCAGATCGAACCCCTCGCCGCCCACTCCAAGCGGGCCCGGCAGACCCTCCACGGACTGGAGAACCTGCCCCGGATGATGGCCGCCGCCCAGTTCGGCATCACCATCTGCTCGCTGACCCTGGGCGCGGTCGCCGAACCCACCGTGGCCCGGCTGCTGGAGCCCGTCTTCCACGCGGCACACGTCCCCGAAGGGCTCGTGCACCCCCTCGGGTACGCCCTCGCCCTGGCCGCGGTGGTCTTCCTCCACCTGGTCATCGGCGAGATGGTCCCGAAGAACCTGGCGATGGCCGCCCCCGAGCGGACCGCGCTGTGGCTCAGCCCCGGCCTGGTCGGCTTCGCCCGGGTCTGCGGGCCCGTCACCACCGCCCTGGGCGCCTGCGCCCGCGTGGTGCTGCGCCTGTTCAAGGTGGAGCCGAAGGACGAGGTCGAGGCCGTCTACACCAGCGCCCAGCTGGGCCGGCTCGTGGAGGACTCCCGCCAGGCCGGGCTGCTGGAGCCGGTGGAGCAGGAACGCCTGGAGGACGCCCTGGAGCTGGGCAGCCGCCCCGTCACCGACGTCCTCCTGGACCGCTCCCAGCTCGTGACCGTCGGCCCCTCGGCCACCCCCCGGCAGATCGAGGCGCTGACCGTGCGCACCGGCTACTCGCGGTTCCCGGTCCTCTCCGACGCCGGTTCCTTCATGGGCTACCTGCACGTCAAGGACGTCCTGGACGTGGAGGAGCGGGAACGCCCGGTGCCCCAGCAGGTCTGGCGGCGGATGACCACCCTGTCCGCCACCCTGCCCCTGGACGATGCCCTCAGCGTGATGCGCCGCGAGGCCACCCACCTGGCGCAGGTCGCCGATCCGACCGGACGGGTGCTGGGACTGGTCACCCTGGAGGACGTCCTGGAGATGCTGGTGGGCGAGGTCCGCGACCCCACGCACCGGCGCCGCGCCCCCGCCCCGGCGGGCACCCGGCCCTGAGCCCTGCCGCCGGTACGGGTCGGGGTCCCGCCCTCCTGGGGCGGGGCCCCGACCCAGGCTCCGGTCGGGCGCTACAGGGGCGGCGGCTCCGTGCGGCCGCGGTCCTGCGGGCCCCGGCCCGACAGCACCTCCCCGTACGCCTGCATCAGGTCCGGCAGCCGCAGCGTGGCCAGGTCCTCCCGACCCGGGGTCCCCGGGTACCCCGCCAGCCGCAGGTCCCGGTAGGCGCAGCTCTTCTCGTACAGGGTCCGCAGGAAGCGCCCGTTGCCCAACTCGTCGATCCAGCCCTGCTCCACCACGTGCCCGCTGATGCTGCCCAGTTCCTCCAGGGCCTCCTCGTCCCAGCGGTCCCCGTCCGCCGAGGCCAGCACCCGGCCGATCGCGGTCAGTTCCTGCGGGCGGTAGCTGGGGAAGTCCACGCGGGTGGTGAACCGGGAGGACAGCCCCGGGTTGACGGCCAGCAGCCGGTCCATGCCCGCCGGATAGCCGGCCAGGATCACCACCAGCTGGTCGCGGTTGTCCTCGGCCCGCTTCAACAGCACCTGAAGGGCCTCGTCCCCGTACGCGTCACCCTTGCTGTAGCCGGAGTTGGAGAGGCTGTACGCCTCGTCCACGAAGAGCACCCCGCCCAGGGCCGAGTCGATCAGCTCATTGGCCTTCACGGCCGTCTGTCCCAGGAACTCGCCGACCAGGTCGGCCCGTTGGGCCTCCACCAGATGGTCGCCGCCGAGCAGGCCCAGCGCGTAGAACACCCGCCCCAGGATCCGTGCCACCGTGGTCTTGCCGGTCCCCGAGGGTCCGGAGAAGACGAAGTGCCGCTTCGGGGGCTGCACCGGCAGCCCCTGACCGGCCCGCAGGCGCGCCATGTGCAGCTGCGCCGACAACGCCTTGACCTGGCGCTTCACCGGCTCCAGCCCCACCATCCGCTCCAGCTCGGCCAGGGCCAGCGCCAACAGTTCCGGATCCGGCGGCCCGGGGGGCAGTCCGACGCCGGCCTGGCCGGCCGCCGTCTTGTGCCGGGACCGCTCCGGGGGCGGCGGAGGCGGTCCGGCCGGACCGCCGGTCCCCGGCCCGAACCGGGGCTCCCGGCCCTCCGGGGGCTCGGCCACGGCCAGCGGGTCCGGCTCGACCTGGCCCCCCGCGGAAGCCGGCACCGGCCCCCCGGACAGGGCCATGGCGGGCTGGTCCCCGGCGGCCCCGCGGCCGGCGTAGTCCAGCCCGTCGGCCCCGTCCAGTCCGTCGCCCTCGGAGATCGCGGTCAGTCGGGCCGCGGTGTCCATGAAGGCCGGGTCGACCCGGTGCACGGCCCGGTACAGCGGCAGGGCCGCCGCGCTGCGTCCGGTGCCCTCGTGGGCGCGGGCCAGCCAGTACCGCAGCTCCTTGCGCTGCGGCTGCTCGCTGCGGCAGCGCATCAGCGCGGCCGAGAGCACCGGCTCGGCCTGCCCGTACATCTCCAGCCGGACCCGCGCCATCCCGCCGAACAGTCCCGACTCGATGCCCAACAGGGCGTCGTCCACGAGCGGTTCGGTGTGCCGGACGAGCTGTTCCCAGTCCTTGACCAGATAGGCGCGGCAGGCGTGCAGGAAGCGGACCTGGGGGTCGGCGTCCACGGGCGGCAGCCCGGCGAGGGCCTGGTCCAGCTCGGGGACGTGCCGGCCGTCCAACCAGTGGGAGGCGTGTGCGAGTAACAGGTCCCGCCGCGACTCCAGCACCGGCTGCACCCACCAGCCCAGCCAGTACCAGGAGTTCAGGGTCCGGCGGTGCCGGGTGCGCTGTTCGCCGAACCGCTCGCGGTGGGCGTACATGCGCAGCAGGGCGTGGGTGGTGTCCACGCGCAGCGCGTGCAGTCCGAGCCAGGCGTCGGCCATCCCGGGATCCAGTCCGACGGCGGCCCGGAACTCCTCCTCGGCCTGCGGATAGGCGCCCATGGTGTACGCGTCCACCCCGCGCAGCCAGGCGAGTTCGGCGGGGGCGTGCGCGCCGCCCCGCGTGCCGAAGTCCATCGCATCCCCCAACCTCCGCGTCCTGGACGGGAGTCACGCAGGCAGCTCAGCCGGAATCAGACTGCATCGTACCTGCGGTTACGGCCCGCACGCAGGGAGCTGCGGGCACCCGCGGAGGGGCGGGATCCGGCCGGCCGCGTAACGCAGGGTGAACGAGGGGCGCCACGGAGCGGGCCCGCGGGAGCCGTCGGAGGGCAGAACGAAGCCCCCGGTCACGGGGGAACAACCGGGGGCTTCGCGTCCGTGTCAGCCCCGAAGGGGCCGCACATTCAGAACGTAAGGCCGGTCCGGGTCCGCGGTCAAGCGGGTCGGAGGGGCTGTCCGGCCGCACGTTAGAGCAGGATTCAAACCGGGGCCGTGTCGTCACGCTCGGTCACGGATCCGGGTGGCCGGGGGGTCACTCCCGTACCCGAAGACCACTCGTATCCCGTACCGCTCTGGCGCACCAGAACGTCCGCGAAGGGGCGCGAAGGGTCGTCCGCGAAGTGCGCGAGCTCCGCGCGCTCCCATCCGTCCCAGAAATCGGCCAACGCGCTCCCGTCCCGCCGGCGCCCGCGCCCCCAGGAGGTCTCCCGGGGCGTCTCCATCCACAGCAGGCCCGCGAGGAGGGGCCGCAGCGCCCGCCGGCCGGCGCCCACCCCCTCGATCACGAGCACCGGCACCGGCTCCTGCGTCCGCTCCGGACCGAACCGCCGCCCCACCCAGTCGTACGGCCGCCAGCGCGCGGCCCGCCCGGCCGCCAGGGGGCCGGTCACCTCGGCCGCGAACCGTCCGGTCCAGTCGAACAGCTCCTCGTGCGTGGCCACGTCGTCCAGGTGCAGCACCGGGGCGCCGCCCAGGGCCGCGGCCAGCCGACCGGCGAAGGTGCTCTTCCCGGAGCCCGCGTGCCCGTCCACGGCGATCAGCCGGACCGGCCCGCAGGACGGCGGCCGCGCGGCCAGCCGCCGCGCCAGCGGAGCCAGCGGGTCCGGAGCCCTCGGCGCGGGGTCCCGCGACGCGGGTGCCGCGGGGGCGGGCGAAGGGGGCTGGGTGTCGGATCCGTCCACCCGGCCAGCCTACGTCCGGGCCGACACGGCCTCCGGGCCTGGCCCGCGCGGCCCGCGGGCTGCGAAGGTGGCCGGGACCGCCGCACCGGATCCGATCAGGGGGTTCCCCGCCGATGACCGCAGCCACGCCACGCCGGGCCCTGCTGGCCGCCGCCCTCGCCGCCGCCACCGTCACGGCCGCCGTCTCCGGGCCGGCCGCCGCCCGGGGTCCCCGTCCCCGGGATCCGCGCGGGACCGTGGACAACCGTTTCTGGTACGCGTACGGGCACTGGCGGGCCGGCACCCACCAGGGCACCGTGGCCGTGCCCGGCGTCCGTCCCCGCCTGGAGATCGGCGCCGCCTCCGACCGCACGGAATACACCGATCCGCACACCGGCCGCACCTCCTCCTGGGAGTCGGCGGTCTGGATCTCCCCGGTGCACGTCCCGGCCGTTCCGGCCACCGAGGTGGTGCCCTCCTGGAACGCCCACACCCCGCCCGGCACCTGGCTCCGGGCCGAGCTGCGCGCCGGGTACCCCGACGGCACCCGCAGCCCCTGGTACACGATGGGCTGCTGGGCCGCGGGGGAGCAGGACATCCGGCGCACCTCCGTGGACGACCAGGGCGACGGCCGGACCCGGGTGTGGACCGACACCCTGGCCGTGGCCGCCCCGGGCAAGGGCCCGCGGATCGCCGACTGGCAGCTCCGGCTCACCCTGTACCGCCGGCCCGGCACCCGGCTCACCCCCTGGGTGCACCTCGCCGGGGCGATGGCCTCGGACGTGCCCGACCGCACCGAGGTGCCGGCCTCCACGCCCACCCCGGCCCCGGAGCTGGCCGTGCCGCGCCGCTCGCAGGAGATCCATCGGGGCCGGTACCCGGAGTACGACAACGGGGGCGAGGCCTGGTGCAGCCCCACCTCCTCCACGATGGTCCTGGAGTACTGGGGACGGGGGCCCGGCCGCGAGGAGCTGGCCTGGGTGGACCCGGCCTACTCCGACCCGCAGGTCTGCCACGCGGCCCGGCGCACCTTCGACCACCAGTACAAGGGCTGCGGCAACTGGTCCTTCAACGCCGCCTACGCGGCCGCCTACCCCGAGACCGCCGCCGTGGTCACCCGGCTGTCCTCCCTCGCCGACGCCGAACGACTGGTCCGTGCGGGCATCCCGCTGATCACCTCGCAGTCCTTCCGCAAGGGCGAGCTGACGGGGGCGGGCTACGGCACCGCCGGGCACCTGATGACCGTCACCGGTTTCACCTCCTCCGGGGACGTGGTGGCCAACGACCCCTACGCCGCCACGAACGCCGAGGTCCGCCGGGTCTACCGGCGCCGGGAGTTCGAGAACGTGTGGCTGCGCACGAAACGGACGGACGCCGCGGGGAAGACCGCCTCGGGCTCCGGGGGGATCTGCTACCTGTACGTGCCCGCCCGACCGGGCCCGGTCCGCACGGCCGCCCTGGCGGCCGTGGGCGTCCTTCCGGAGCCGGCCCCCGGAATCCGTTGACCCGGGGCGGGGTTCGGGAGTTTCATGGTGATAAAGGGCATATAAGTGCTTCGGTAGGAGGCGGCCCGACATGTCCACCATGCATCCGAGCATCGAGCAGCACCCCGACCTCGCCGAGCTGCGTTCCCGGTTCGAGGCGGCGACCACCACCCCCCGCGCCCAGGCGGTGGAGACCCTGGCCCTGTTGACGGGCGTGTTCCTGGCGGCCTCGCCCTGGATCGTGGGGTTCAGCGGCCTGACCGCGCTGGCGGTCTGCAACCTGATCACGGGCGTCGCGTACTGCCTGTTCATGGGCGGGGTCGGCACCGCCTACGAGCGCACGCACGCCATGGCCTGGGCGGCCATGGCGATCGGCGCCTGGACCATCGTCTCCCCGTGGGTGATCGCGGGGGACATGAGCACCACCCGCAGCGTCTGGACGAACGTGATCACCGGCGCGGTCGCGCTCTGCCTGGGCGCGGCCATGGCCATGACCGACCGCAGGAGGGCATGAGGGTCCCGGCGGCCCCCGAGGCCGCCCACCCCGGGCCGCGCCCGGCCCCGGCGTCCCCGCCGGGGTCGGGCCGTGCCGTGTCCGGCCCCGGTCGGTCGGGACCATGGGCCCGGCCCGGCTGGGCGTGACGGGCGCCACGGGTGACCAACGTCTCTCCCTCGGACGGCCCGGAAGCCGGCACATTGGACGGATACCGGGGGGTTCCGTCACCAGCCGAACCGAGGCCCAGACTCATGACCGCAGACAGCGCCGCCCTGACCCGTGTCCGCAAGCTCGTCCGCACCGGAGGCCCCGATGACCGGGCCAAGTGGGTGGAGCACGTGCTGGGCTGGACCCTCGTGGTCGTCCTCGCCATGTTCGTGACGCAGACCGGCCTGCTCTGAAGCCGACGCGCGCTGTCGAGCGGGCCGCCGCCGAGGCGGCCCGCCGCGCCGGTCAGGCGGCCCCGAGGGAGAGCCCGTCCGTCAGGATCTCGTCCGCGCGCACCGCGGCCTGGCCCGCGACCACGTCCGTCAGGAAGACGAACGGCGGGATCACGGGCGGTGCCGGCAGCCCGTCCGGGGCGAAGGTCAGGCACAGGATCCCCTCCACGCACCCGCTGAGCCGGGTCAGGTAGAGGGTGACCTCCCCGCGCAGCCGCAGCGAGCGGGCACCGAGCGCGAGTTCCCGGCCGCCGTCGCGGGTGTCCAGCCGGTAGTCGGAGAGCGAGGCCGCCCGCATCCGGAAGACGAGCACCCGCACCGGCCCGCACGCGGTCCGGACGGTGGCGGGCCCGGCGAGGGCGAAGCCCTCGGGAGCGAACCGGCTCGTGGTCACCTCCGGGGCGCGGCACGGTGGCCCGACCGCTTCCGCCCTCCCGTCCGCCGGCGACCCGCCGGGCCCCGTCAGCGCCGCGAGGAGCACCACCGGCAGGGCGGGCGCCAGGAACCGGGAGGCGGGCGGGAGGGGCTCCGGCGGCTCCGGCCCGTCCTGCGCGGGCTCCGGTTCCGGGGTCCAGCCGAAGGCCAGGGCGGCCCCGGCGATCCCGAGCAGCATGCCCACCAGGAAGCCGCCCAGGTTGGTGGCGGCGAAGGAGAGCACCGACAGCAGCAGGGCGTGCACGCTCACGTACTGCCGGGTGTGCGGCAGGAACCACAGGAACAGCCCGGCCGTGATCAGCGCGCCGCCGATGCCCAGGGCCGCCAGTCCGCCCAGCCCGAGGGCCACCAGGACCGTGAGCGGGGAGAGCGGGACGAGCATCAGCTCGGCCCCCGCCAGGATCAGCAGGAGTCCGCCCCAGAACGGCCGGGTCCGGCGCCAGCGGCGGAACCGGACGCGGAACCGTCCCCGGGCCCCGCTCCCGATCGCGGCCCCCGGGCGCGGCTTCAGAAGCACGTCCGGCCGTTCAGGCCGACCTCGACCCGAAGGCCCTTGAGGCGGAAGTTGCCGCCGGTGGCGGCCCAGGCGTTCGAGCGGACGCCGGTCACTTCGACCCGGCCCGCCTGGAGCCCGAACTTCCCGGCCTCTCCGGCGATCCCGGGCACCCGGTCCAGGGTGGAGGCGTCCCGGCCGATCTCGGCGCTGCCGAAGCGGGCGTCGCCGGTGAGGTCCTCGCCGTCGATGATCAGGCTGCTCGCCGTGACCTCGCCCGCGGGCCCGCCCGCCGTCAGCCGGAACACGACCCGGCCCACGGGGGTCGCGATCCGCGCGGACTGGCAGATGTCCGAGAGCACGGCGTCGCCCAGGCCGAGCAGGGCGGCGGGCCGGCCGCGGCCGTCGACGGAGCGGTCGGTGGTGACGTAGGAGGAGAGGCCGTCCGCGGTGAGCCGCCCCGAGGAGACCTGGAAGGTGGTCCCGGAGACGGCGAAGGAGGCGGCCAGCGCCCCCTGGGCGGTCATGAGGGCCATCCCGGCGGCCACCACGAGGGCGGGCACGGCGGCGCAGGCGGCCTTCTTCCAGTGGACCCGGCCCTCGCCCGGTCCGGGTCGGCGCGGGCGGCGCTCCGCCCGGGGTGGATGCGGCTTCGTGCTCATCGGGGTCTCCCGTCCGTGGTCCGGTGCGCGGGGAAGTGCGAAGAGCCGGTGCGGAGCCCCGGAATGCCCGAAGATCGGTGCGGGCGTCCCGTGGGGGACGCTCTGCCATACTGCGGGCATCCCGTGGCAGTTCGAGGCTAGGGCCGAATTTGAATATGAGTCAACAGCGGGGCGAGACCGGGCGATCCCAGGCGCGCAGGGCCGAACTCATAGCGACCGGAAGGAGGTTGTTCGCCGACACCGCCTACGACGCCCTCTCGATGGACGACATCGCGCGGCAGGCGGGCGTGGCCAAGGGCCTCATCTACTACTACTTCAAGAGCAAGCGCGGCTACTACCTGGCCATCGTCGAGGACTCGGTGGCCGAGCTGGTCGCGCAGGCCGGGGGGAACACCGAACTGCCGAGGGCCGAGCGGGTCCGGCGCACCATCGAGGGCTACCTCCGCTACGCCGAGCACCACCAGGCCGCGTACCGGACCATCGTCACCGGCGGGGTCGGCTCCGACGCCGAGGTGCTGGCCATCCGGGACGGGGTGCGCGAGGAACTGGCCGCGACCATCGCCGAGGGGGCCTACGGCACCCGGAAGATCCCGGAACTGGCCCGGCTGGGGCTGGTGGGATGGCTGGGGGCCGTCGAGGACATCACCCTGGACTGGATCGCGGGCCGCACCGAGCCGCAGTCGCCCTCCCGGGAGGTGCTCGGGGCGATGTTGGTCCGGCTGCTCCGGGCCACCCTCGGGACGATCGGGGAGTTCGTGCCGGAATGCCCGGCTCCACCCGTGGTCGAACCCGTCTGAGCAGTCACGTTCCGGTCACCGGTTGATCTTGCACCCGTGACGGGACCGCCGTGATCGGGCATACTCGGCCCCGCCGCAGCCGCAGATGGGCCCCTTCCGTGATCCGGCAGGGCAGCATCGGTTGCGAGAGCACCGACATCCGGCGGCGCGCGCATACCCGGCGCGTGCCGCTGCACTGCCCTGACCCAGGGAGGAGAGCGCCGCCATGACCGACCGTGCCCCGCAGCCGGTGGACCGACAGCTGCCCACCGAGGAGGCCCGTGACCTCCTCGCGCTCGTACGCGAGATCGCCGACCGGGAGATCCGTCCCGCGGCCGCCGAGCAGGAGGAGGCCGGGGAGTTCCCCCGCGAGCTGTTCGGCCTGCTCTCCGAGTCCGGGCTGCTGGGCCTGCCGTACTCCTCGGAGTACGGCGGCGGAGACCAGCCCTACGAGGTCTACCTCCAGGTCCTGGAGGAGCTGGCCGCGGCCCGCCTGACCGTGGGCCTCGGCGTCAGCGTGCACTCCCTCGCCTGCCACGGCCTGGCCGGGTTCGGCGCCGAGGAGCAGCGCAAGGAGTACCTGCCCGCGATGCTGGGCGGCGGCCTGCTGGGCGCCTACTGCCTCTCCGAGCCCGCCTCGGGCTCGGACGCGGCCTCCCTGACCACGAAGGCCGTCCGGGACGGGGACGACTGGATCCTCACCGGCACCAAGGCGTGGATCACCCACGGCGGCGTCGCCGACTTCTACACCGTCCTCGCCCGCACCGGCGGCGAGGGCCCGCGCGGCATCTCCGCCTTCCTGGTCCCCGGGGACGCGCCCGGCCTGAGCGCCGCCCCGCCCGAGAAGAAGATGGGCATGAAGGGCTCTCCGACGGCCCAGGTCCACCTCGACGGGGTGCGCGTCTCCGACGGGCGCCGGCTGGGCGAGGAGGGGCAGGGCTTCACCCTGGCCCTGGGCGCCCTGGACTCCGGCCGTCTGGGCATCGCCGCCTGCGCGATCGGCATCGCCCAGGCCGCCCTGGACGAGGCCCTGACCTACGCCGCCGGACGCAGCCAGTTCGGCCGGCCCATCGCCGACTTCCAGGGCCTGCGCTTCATGCTCGCCGACATGGCGGTCAAGATCGAGGCCGGTCGTGCCCTGTACCTGTCCGCGGCCCGGCTCCGGGACGCGGGCCTGCCCTTCTCCCGGCAGGCCGCCATGGCCAAGCTCTTCTGCACCGACGCCGCGATGAGCGTCACCACCGACGCGGTGCAGGTGCTCGGCGGCTACGGGTACACCGCGGACTTCCCGGCCGAGCGGCTGATGCGCGAGGCCAAGGTGCTCCAGATCGTCGAGGGCACCAACCAGATCCAGCGCGTGGTCATCGCCCGCCACCTGGCCGGCCCCGAGAGCCGCTGAACGGCTGCTCGAACAGCTCCCCGGTCGGCCAGACCGAGGAGCGGGTGAGCCGGGCCCATTCCGGGTCCCTGCGGCCGGGCAGGGTGCGCCCGTCCCCGGCCCAGCGCTCCATCAGGGACCGGTAGATCGGTGGATCGGCCGCGGCCACGTGCTGCTGAACCGATTCTTCGAATCCGGGGGGCTGCGGGCGCCGCCTGCGTCCCGTGGCCGGGGTCTGAAGCATGGTCATGCCGGGCCAACGCGACCGCCGCCCCCCGGGTCACCGCCCGCCCCCGTCGGGACTCCGTTCGACGTGTCCCCGACACACCCGGGACCCGGGCGGGGCGAAGGGCGTCGGGGCGGCCGGTCCCCGGCCCGGCCGGCCCTCCCCGGCGGCCCCGGCCCGGCGGCCCCGGGCCCGCCGTCCGGGGGTGAGGACCATCCGCCCCCGCGCCCCCGCGGGCCCCGGCCCCGGACGGCCGCGTGCGGTCCCCGCCCCCCCGGACCGTTCCGCCCGGGGCGTTCCCGCGCCGGGCGCCCCCACCCACGGGTGCCCCCGCGCGACCTCCGCGAGGCGGGTGGCGGCATTTCGTGGCCGGATGGCAGGGAGTGTCAGAACTCTGGGCGACAGCACGATTACTGACGTACCGTCATATCCGCTGTCCCGCCGCCCAGCCCAGGAGGCCTGCCATGCCCGTGGACCGCCCCGTCGCCCTCGACGAGTACCCGATCCACCAGGTGCCCCTGTCGATGAAGCACGTCGCCACGGGCGACCGGAACGCCTACGACCGCTGCATCTTCCACGTGTTCGACCACGCGGGCCGCGCCCTGCTCGTCCTCGGCCTCGGGGTCTACCCCAACACCGGCGTCATCGACGCCTACGCCACCCTCCGCCTCGGCGACGAACTCCTCGCCGTCCGCGCCTCCGACGCCCTCGGCGAGGACCGCACGGACCTGTCCGTCGGCCCGCTGCGCATCACCGTGGACGAACCCCTCCGCCGGTTCACCCTCACCTGCGACCCGGACCCCGCCGACCCCGACGGGCTCTCCTACGAGCTGACCTGGACCGCCGACTTCCCCGCCGTCTGGGAACCGCACCACGTGCAGCGCCGCGGCGACCGGCTGATGCTCGAAGGCCGCCGCTTCGTGCAGGCGGGCACCGTCACCGGCACCCTGCGCGCCCGCGGCGAGGAGATCCGGCTCGCCCCGGGGGAGTGGACCGGCACCCGCGACCGCAGTTGGGGGGTCCGCCCGATCCCCGGCGAGGACGGCGGCCGGGCCGCCGAGGAACTGCGTCCCGAGGGCTTCCACTGGCTCTGGATCCCCGTCCGCTTCGAGGACCGCTTCGTGATGGTCGTCGTCCAGGAGGACGCCGACGGCCACCGCACCCTCAACGAGGCCGTCCAGGTCTTCCCCGCCGCCGCCGGCCGCCCCGACGCCCAGCTCGGCTGGCCGCACACCGAGATCCGGTACGCCCCCGGCACCCGGCATCCCGAAGCCGCCGTGGTCCACCTCACCGACCAGGCCCGCAAGCCCCTCGAACTGCGCGCGGAGATCCTGGTGTCCTCCCCGCTCGCCGTCGGCGCGGGCTACCCCCCGGCCCCGGACTGGCAGCACGGCAGCTGGCAGGGGCGCGGCTGGACGGACCGGCGCGCCTACGACCTGACCGACCCCGCCGCCCACCCGATGGCCGCCTTCGGGGTCACCGACCACTCCGCCCGGTTCACCCTCGACGGGCGCACCGGCCACGGCATCTTCGAGCACGGCAGCTTCGGCCGACACGACCCCAGCGGCTTCACCGACTACGGCTCCGTCGCCCGCTGAACGACGCCGCCCGCCGACCGGACCCGCCCACCCGCAGGGACAGGAGCACCGCCATGACCACGGCACCACGCCCCCGCACCACCACCCGCGACCCCGAGGAGCTCGGCCGCCGCCTCACGGCCTGGCTCGACCGGCGCCTGCCGGGCGCCCGGGTGTCCGGGATCTCCGTACCCTCCTCCAACGGGATGTCCAGCGAGACCCTGCTCTTCGACATCGAGCACCCCCGGACCCCGGTCCGGGCCTGCGCCCTCCGGCTGGCCGCCGACCCGGCCGCCTACACCGTCTTCCCCCGCTACGACCTGCCCCGCCAGCACCGGGTGATGGACCTGGTCGCCCGCCACACCGACCTGCCGGTGCCCCGCGTCCACTGGCTGGAGACCGATCCCGCACCGCTCGGGGCGCCCTTCTTCGTGATGGAACGGGCCGAGGGTCGGGTCCCCCCGGACGTGATGCCCTACACCTACGAGGGCAACTGGCTGCACGCGGCCACCGACGCCGAACGGGCCCGCCTGGAAGCGGCCTCCGTGAGCCTGCTGGCCCGGCTGCACGACCAGTTCCCGCCCGCGGAAGGGGAGTTCCTGCTGCCCCCGGGCGGTGGCAGCCCGCTCCGCCGGCACGTCGAGGCCCAACGGGACTACTACGCCTGGGTGGTGAAGGGGCTCGCCCCGTCCCCGCTGATCGAGCGGGCCTTCGCCCGGCTGGAGGAGCTGTGGCCCGCGGACGAGGGCCCGGCGGTCCTCAACTGGGGTGACGCCCGCATCGGGAACGTCGTCTACCGGGCCGACGGCTTCGAGCCGGTGGCCGTACTGGACTGGGAGATGGCCGCGCTCGCCCCGCGCGAGGTGGACCTGGGCTGGACGGTGTACCTGCACCGCTTCTTCCAGGACCTCACCACCGGCTTCGGCCAGCCGGGACTGCCGGACTTCCTGCGCCGCGCGGAGGTGGAGGCGCGCTACGCGGACCTCACCGGTCACACCCCGCGGGACATGGAGTTCCACACGCTGTACGCCGCCCTGCGGCACGCCGTGGTGATGCTGCGGATCGCCTACCGACAGGCGCACTTCGGGGAGGTGGAGGTGCCCGCGGATCCGGACGGGCTGATCCTGCACCATGCCAGTCTCGCCGCCATGGTGCAGGGCACCTACTGGTGAACCGCGCCGCCGCGGTCGTCGCGTACGGGTCAGGCGGCCTGTACGTGGCGGCTGCGGTCCGGCCGCGGCACGGACAGCCGCACCGGACGCGAACCCGGCCCGCCGACGTGCGAGAACGGCTGGGTGCGCCAGTCGAGGCCCTGGGGGAGGGCGAGCAGGACCACGGCGGCCGGCTCCGGGTACTCGCCCTCGGGCTCGTCGTCGGCGAGGGTCGCCGGGCGACCGGTGCCCGCGCAGACCGTGAGTCCGAACGGGTTCCACGGGCTCAGGCAGAGGGCGTGCTCGGGCAGGAACTCCTCGTCCGCGACGAGGGCGATGGCCTGGGCGCAGTCGGGGCAGACGGCGTGGCGGACCTCGAAGGACTCCGCGGACCAGAGTTCCTCGGCCTCGTCGCCGTCGGCCAGTTCGAGAGGCTCGGGCTCGGTGCGGAACGCGCGCTTGGTGTTCGGCATGGATGTATTCCCCCTTGGGTGGGCCGGGCGGACAGGATCGGGCCTCGGCCACAGCAAGCACTTCCCGCCGCGCGCGACGGATAACCGGCAAGACCCCCCTCTACGCCCACTTACCCTTGTGGCCTTGGTCACATGCCTGCCGCAGGTGCCACTTCGGGCGGCCCGGCACTGTGCCGGACGCCACCTCGGGCAATAGGTTGAGCGGCTATGAGCGCAATGGAAGAACTGGACCGCCAGATCGTGGAGCTGCTCGTCCGTGACGGGCGCATGAGCTACACGGACCTGGGCAAGGCCACCGGCCTGTCCACGTCGGCGGTCCACCAGCGAGTACGCCGCCTGGAACAGCGCGGCGTGATCCGCGGCTACGCCGCCGTCGTCGACCCGGAGGCCGTGGGACTGCCCCTGACGGCCTTCATCTCGGTCAAGCCCTTCGACCTGAGCGCCCCCGACGACATCGCCGACCGGCTGGCCGGGGTGCCCGAGATCGAGGCCTGCCACAGCGTGGCCGGCGACGAGAACTACATCCTGAAGGTGCGGGTCGCCACCCCGCTGGAACTGGAGGACCTGCTGAGCCGCCTGCGGGCCCTCGCCGGGGTCTCGACCCGCACCACCGTGGTGCTGTCCACCCCGTACGAGGCCCGGCCGCCCCGGATCTGACCGGGACCGGACCACCCCCCGGCCGGGAGCGCGACCCCGGCGCGGGAGACTGGTCCCCATGACCGAGACCCCCACGGGCTCCGCCGAAGGCGCCGGAGCCGATGCACCACCGCACGACCGCACCGTCCTGCTCCGGCGGGGAGAGGTGCACAGCCCCGCCGACCCCTTCGCCACCGCGATGGTCGTGGAACGGGGCCACATCGCCTGGGTCGGCTCCGAGGGCGCGGCCGACGCCTTCGCCGACGGCGTGGACGAGGTCGTCGACCTGGACGGCGCCCTGGTCACCCCCGCGTTCACCGACGCGCACGTGCACACCACCGCCACCGGACTGGCCCTGACCGGGCTGGACCTGTCCGGCGCCACCTCCCTCGCCGACGCACTCGCCCTGGTGCGGGCGCACGCCGCCGCCCGCCCCGCCGACCGGGTGCTCCTCGGCCACGGCTGGGACGCCGCCCGCTGGCCCGAACGCCGGGCCCCGCGCCGCGAGGAGCTCGACGCGGCCACCGCGGGCCGGCCGCTCTACCTGAGCCGCATCGACGTGCACTCGGCCGTGGTCACCACCGCCCTGCTCGACCTGGTCCCCGGTGTCCGGGACCGCGCCGGCTTCCAGGCAGGCGAGCCCCTCACCCGGGACGCCCACCACGCCGTCCGGGCCGCCGCCCTCGGCGCGATCACCCCGACCCAGCGCGAGGAGGCCCAGCGGGCCGCGCTGCGGCACGCGGCCTCCCTCGGCATCGGCTCCGTGCACGAGTGCGCCGGCCCCGAGATCTCCTCCCCGGAGGACTTGACGGGCCTGCTGGAGCTCGCCCGCCGCGAACCCGGCCCCCGGGTCGCCGGCTACTGGGCGGACACCGACCTCGCGCTGGCCCGCGAGCTGGGCGCCGTCGGCGCCGCCGGCGACCTCTTCGTGGACGGGGCCCTGGGCTCCCACACGGCCTGCCTGCACGCCCCGTACGCCGACGCCGCGCACACGGGCACCGCCTACCTCGACGCGGCCGCAGTGGCCGCCCACGTGGCCGCGTGCACCGAGGCCGGGCTCCAGGCGGGCTTCCACGCCATCGGGGACGCCGCCGTGGCCGCCGTGACGGAGGGCGTGCGCGCCGCCGCGGAGAAGCTCGGCATCGCCCGGATCCGGGCCGCCCGGCACCGGGTGGAGCACGCCGAGATGATGGACGCCGACAGCATCGCCGCCTTCGCCGAACTGGGACTGACCGCCTCCGTGCAGCCCGCCTTCGACGCGGCCTGGGGCGGCGCGGACGGCATGTACGCGGACCGCCTCGGCGCCGACCGTGCCCGCACCCTCAACCCGTACGCGGCGATGCTGAAGGCCGGGGTGGCGCTGGCCTTCGGCTCCGACTCCCCGGTGACCCCGCTCGACCCCTGGGGTACGGTCCGGGCCGCCGCCTTCCACCGCACCCCCGAGCACCGGATCTCGGTCCGCGCCGCCTTCACCGCCCACACCCGGGGCGGCTGGCGGGCCCTGGGCCGCGACGACGCGGGCACCCTGGTGCCCGGCGCCCCCGCCGACTACGCCCTCTGGCACACCGACGAGCTGGTCGTCCAGGCCCCCGACGACCGGGTGGCCCGCTGGTCCACCGACCCGCGCTCGGGCACCCCGGGCCTGCCCGACCTGACCCCCGGCCGGGAGCTCCCGGTCTGCCTGGGGACCTACGTGGGGGGCCGCGCGGTCCACGTACGCCCACAGAGGTGACAGGGGGCGCGCGATTGCGCCGATCGATGTGCGCGGGCCCCGGGAGTGCGCTCCCGGGGCCCGGGTACTGACCAGGACTTTCCGCCTCCCTCGGAGGGAAATCCCAGGTCAGAGGTGGTGTTGACAAGGGGCCGCGGGGGCCGGGTAGGTTCTCCGCGTCCACCATCAGGACGTCCGGTACCGGCGGACCCGCACGTTCAGCGCCCCGCGCCTCGGGCGCGAGGGAAGGTTTCGCCGGGCCGGAGGTGCGACCCGGGAGGGGCCCGGACGTCCAGTAGACAACGGCTCCGTCCGTCCGCAGCCAGCGGCCGCGCCGGGCCGGACCGAAGGTCTCCGGGCCCCGATCCCGCCGCCTCCCGGCCGCCGGTCCGCGTCGGCTCGAACCCGCTCCCGGGCGCTCGCTAAGGTGGTGCTTCTGTGAACGGAAGCGCGAAGGGGAATCAGTGAGCTACGGGGATGAGCGGCGGTACGGACCGCTCGGCACGGTCCTGGTGATCATTCCGACCTACAACGAGGCGGAGAACATCAGGCCGATCGTCTCCCGCGTGCGGGCGGCGGTGCCGGCCGCACACGTCCTGGTGGCCGACGACAACAGCCCCGACGGCACCGGCAAGATCGCCGACGAGCTGTCCGCCGAGGACGACCAGGTGCACGTGCTGCACCGCAAGGGCAAGGAGGGGCTGGGCGCGGCCTACCTCGCGGGCTTCCGCTGGGGCATCGAGCAGGGCTACGGCGTGCTCGTGGAGATGGACGCCGACGGCTCCCACCAGCCCGAGGAGCTGCCCCGCCTGCTGACGGCCCTGAACGGCGCCGACCTGGTCCTGGGCTCCCGCTGGGTGCCCGGCGGCCGGGTGGTGAACTGGCCCTGGCACCGGCAGTTCCTCTCCCGCGGCGGCAGCACCTACTCCCGGCTGATGCTCGACGTGCCGATCCGGGACATCACCGGCGGGTTCCGGGCCTTCCGCCGGGAGACCCTGGAGGGGCTGGGCCTGGACATGGTCGCCTCGCAGGGCTACTGCTTCCAGGTCGACCTGGCGCGGCGCTCCGTGGAGGCCGGCTTCCACGTGGTGGAGGTGCCGATCACCTTCGTCGAGCGTGAGTTCGGCGACAGCAAGATGAGCAAGGACATCGTGGTCGAGGCGCTGTGGCGGGTCACCGGCTGGGGCCTGGGCACCCGCGCGGGCCAGGTCCTCGACGCCGCCAAGGGTCTGGCCTCGGGCGAGAAGCAGGCGGGCGACAAGCAGGCGGGCGACAAGCGTGCGGGGGAGAAGAGGCCCTGAGCCTCCGGCGGCCCCGAACGTCCGGCAGCCGCCGCACCGGCGGCCCCTGAACGCGCGTGACCGGCGGCCCGACGGACCACCGGGCGGGCGGTCGCCGGTCGCCCGGTGCCGGCGGTCCTGAACCGGCCCTTACGGCCGTCCGGGCACACTGGTGGTATGACGACCGGCGTTTCTTCCCCGACGGCCCCCCGGCGCTCGCGCGCCCGTACCTTTCTCCCCCTGGCGGTCGCCGCCTGGCTGGTCCTGGAGATCTGGCTGCTCACCGTGGTCGGCTCGCTGCTCGGCGGGCTCGGCGTGGTGGCGGTGCTGGCGGCCGGCTTCGTGCTCGGCACGGTGGTCATCAAGCGGGCCGGGCGCCGCGCCTTCCGGAACCTCACCGAGACCTTCCAGCAGGCGCAGAGCACCGGCGCACCGCCCGCCCCGAAGCCCGGTCAGGGCTCCGGCAACGGTCTCACCATGCTGGCGGGCCTGCTGCTGATCATGCCCGGTCTGCTCTCCGACCTGGCCGGCCTGCTCCTGCTGCTGCCTCCGGTCCGCGCCCTGGTGTCCCGCTCCGGCGAGCGCTTCCTGGAGCGCCGGATCGCCACGGCGGCCCCCGGCGGCTTCGGCGACGCCTTCCAGCAGGCCCGCATCCACTACCCGGACGGTAAGGTCGTACCGGGCGAGGTGATCCGCGAGGACGGCGGACCGGCCCGCGGGCCCGGCGAGCCCCGCAACCACCCGCCGCTGACCCCCTGAGGCCCCCTGGCCGCACGGGGGTGCCGGCGCGGCACCACGCGGGCACGACGAGGAGGGCCCGGGCTCTGAGCCCGGGCCCTCCTTCGCGTGCGCGCCCCGTCGAACGGACTCGATCGGTCCGTTTCCGGGCACGCCCAAGAGCCGCGGGGCTCCGCTTCACCTGAGGTGACGGACCCCCGCGGCTCTGGTGCGTCGCGCCCTCGTCAGGCGGACTTGCGGCTGTCTCGCGGGTGCACCGCGATGTTCATGGCGCCGGAACGGAGTACTGCCAGCCTCTCGGCCAGCACCTCCTCCAGCTCTTCGCGGGTACGCCGCTCCATGAGCATGTCCCAGTGCGTTCGCGCGGGCTTGCCCTTCTTCTCTTCGGGCCCGTCCCCGTCCACCAGGAGTGCCTGGGCGCCGCACGCCTTGCACTCCCACTCCGGCGGAATCTCCGCCTCAACCGAGAACGGCATCTCAAATCGATGTCCGTTCTGGCATGCGTACTCCACCGCCTGGCGCGGGGCCAGATCGATGCCGCGGTCGGTCTCGTAGCTGGTAACCACGAGCCGCGTGCCGCGGAGAGCTCGCTCACTCATGAATCGTGCCTCCCGGGCTTGTCGCCCACAGGACAGGTGTCGCTGTCGTCGTCATCCGGTCAACGTCCGGTCGGCGGTATAGATTCCCGCTCCCAGTCGTGCGTCGCCCGTCGTGCCGCCCCTTGTTGTACCCACCAATGCCCGTTTTGTCACATCTGACAGCAGATGTCACCCAACGTTTTCACTTCATCGGCACGCAGTAACGGTCCGCCTGGGCAGGCCAAAGGCGTACACTACCGGCCTTTGACTTCGAGGTCTAAATCCGGTCCGGAACCGGATTTCCCGCCGCTGCCACGGCCGCCCGTACGGGCACCCGTGCGAGCAGGACGAATCCGAGTGCGAAGAAGACCACCAGGGAGATGATGGCGTCCCGGTAGCTCCCCGTCAGCTGGTACGTGAGACCGAACACCAACGGCCCCACCCAACTCACCCCGCGGTCGCTGATCTCGTACGCGGAGAAGTACTCGGCCTCCTTGCCCTTCGGGACCAGGTGCGAGAAGAGCGAGCGGGACAGCGCCTGGCTGCCGCCGAGCACCAGCCCGATCATCGCGGCCAGCACGAAGAACCAGACCGGGGCCCCCGCGGGCAGGAAGTAGCCGGCGGCCAGGGTCACCGTCCACGCGGCCAGCGACCCCAGGATGGTCCGCTTCGCCCCGTACACGCGCGCCAGTCGCCCCATGCCCAGCGCGCCCGCCACCGCCAGCACCTGCACCAGCAGGACGGCCGCGATCAGCGTGGACTGCTCCAGGCCCAGCTCCTCGGAGCCGTACACCGAAGCCTGCGAGATCACGGTCTGCACCCCGTCGTTGTAGACCAGGTAGGCCAGCAGGAAGGAGAGCGTCAGCGGGTGCTTGCGCATGTCCTTGAGGGTGGCCACGAGCTGCTTCCAGCCGCTGCCCGCAGGCCCCCCGCCCGGGGCGCGGACCACGTGCCGGTCCCGCAACCGGCGCAGCGGCACCAGGGCGAAGGCCCCCCACCACAGGCCCGCGGAGGCCAGGCAGATCCGCACCGCCATGCCCTCGGAGAGGCCGAAGGACTCGTGACCCTGGTAGAGGACCAGGTTC
This sequence comes from Streptomyces sp. NPDC097619, assembly GCF_040302735.1. NCBI lineage: Bacteria > Bacillati > Actinomycetota > Actinomycetes > Kitasatosporales > Streptomycetaceae > Streptomyces > Streptomyces sp. NPDC097619. The sequence continues at coordinate 42,045 of NZ_JBEOSD010000026.1, forward strand.
ACCACCAGCATCACCGAGCCGGCCGTGTAGCCGAAGGCCCAGCCCCGCGAGGAGACCGCGTCCCGCTCGTCGGGTTCGGCGATCTGCGGCAGGTAGGCGTTGTACAGCACCATCGAGACGGCCATCGAGGCGTTCGCCACGATCAGCAGCAGCCCGCCCAGCAGGTAGCGCTCCCCGCCCAGGAAGAACATGGCCGTGGTGGCGCCCGCGCCGGTGTAGGCGGCCGCCGCCAGCAGCGGCTTCTTGCGGCCGGTCCGGTCCGCGACGGCCCCGACCAGCGGCATCAGGAGCACCGCCAGGATCACCGAGGCCGAGACCGCGTAGGCGAAGAAGGAGCCCGCCCGCACCGGAATCCCCAGCGGGTGCACGAAGCCCTCGGCGTCCGCCGCCGCCTTCGCCACCGAGGTGAGGTAGGGGCCGATGAACACCGTCAGCACGCTCGCGGAGTACACGGAGCAGGCGAAGTCGTAGAAGTACCAGCCGTGCTGCTCCCGCCGCCGCTCGGCGGCCGTCGGCGCGTCCCCGCCCGGTGGCCCGGAGCCCGCCGCCGTTCCCGCAGGATCCGTGTTCTCAGCACTCACCGGTGCCCCCTCACTTGCCCCGTGCCGCGCCGGCCGGGCCCGCGCCGCGGCGCCGGGGACGTGTCAGGTCCAGGCCCCGCGCCGCTCCAGCACCGTGCGCAAGATGTCGATCCGGTCGGTCATGATGCCATCGACGCCCAGGTCCAGGAGAGAGTCCATGCGTTGCGGTTCGTTCACGGTCCAGACGTGCACCTGGAGCCCGAGGGCGTGCGCCGTCCGCACGAACCGCCGGTCCACCACCCGCACCCCCGCCTGGTGCTCCGGCACCTGGGCCGCCACCGCCCCGGCGCGCAGCGGAACCGGCACGCCCAGGGACCGCAGCCGCAGCGCCGCCACCCCGCGCACTCCGTAGGAGGTGGCCAGCCGTGGCCCGGCCAGCCGCTGGGCGCGGGCCACCCGGGCCTCCGAGAAGGAGCCCACGCAGACCCGGTCCCAGCAGTCCCGGCGGGCGATCAGTTCCAGCAGCGGCGCCAGGGCGGCCTCCGCCTTCACGTCCACGTTCCAGCGCGCCTCCGGGAACTCCTCCAGCAGCTCCTCGAACAGCGGCAGCGGCTCCCGGCCGGCCACCCGGGCCCGCGCCACCTCGCTCCAGGGCAGCGCCCCGATCCGACCCGCCGCGTCCGTGACCCGGTCCAGGGTGGCGTCGTGGAAGGCGACCAGGCGCCCGTCGGCCGTGGTGTGCACGTCGGTCTCGAAGTACCGGTACCCGGCCTCGGCGGCCCGGCGGAAGGCGGCGACCGTGTTCTCCAGCCCGTCCGCGGCCCCGCCGCGGTGGGCGAAGGCGAGCGGGGCGGGGCGGTCGAGGTACGGGTGGCGCGGGCGGCTGGTGAGGTTCACGCCCGGCAGTATGCACGCCCGCCGGCGGGTGACCGGAGCCCGCTCCGGGACGGCCCGCACCGGCCGGTGGCCTGATCGGGACCGCCGGAGCCGGGCCCCCTGGCGTCGGTGGACCGGACCGTGACAACCTGAACCCCGGGATTCCGAGCCAATGGCAATCCCGGCAAAGCCAATCACGCGAAGGTGGACCGACATCATGGCGCAGTGGACCTCGGCGGTCGGGGCCGCACAGCTGGCCCGACTGATCTCCTCGCAGCAGCCACGACCGGCCGTCCCCGGCACCCGCAAGCCCCCCGCCTACCGGGCCCTGGCCGACGGCGTCCGGCTGCTGGTCCTGGAGGGCCGGGTGCCGGTGGGCGCCCGGCTGCCCGCCGAACGCGAACTGGCCATGGCCCTGGAGGTCAGCCGCACCACCGTCGCCGCCGCCTACGAGGCCCTGCGCGGCGAGGGATTCCTCGAATCCCGCCGCGGCGCCGGCAGCTGGACCTCGGTGCCCGCCGGGAACCCGCTCCCCGCCCGCGGCCTCGAACCGCTGCCCCCCGAGGCCCTGGGCTCCATGATCGACCTCGGCTGCGCCGCGCTGCCCGCCCCCGAACCCTGGCTGACCCGCGCCGTGCAGGGCGCCCTGGAGGAGCTGCCCCCGTACGCCCACACCCACGGGGACTACCCGGCGGGCCTGCAGGTGCTGCGCCGGATGCTCGCCGACCGCTACACCGCCCAGGGCATCCCCACCATGCCCGAGCAGATCATGGTCACCACCGGGGCCATGGGCGCCATCGACGCCATCTGCCACCTCTTCGCCGGGCGCGGGGAGCGGATCGCCGTGGAGTCCCCCTCCTACGCCAACATCCTCCAGCTGATGCGTTCGGCCGGGGCACGTCTGGTGCCGGTGGCCATGGCGGACGCGCTGGGCGGCTGGGACCTGGGCACCTGGCGGCAGGTCCTGCGGGACTCCGCCCCCCGGCTGGCCTACGTGGTCGCGGACTTCCACAACCCCACCGGCGCCCTCGCGGACGAGGAGCAGCGGCGGGCCATGGTGGAGGCGGCCCGGTCCGCCGGCACCGTGCTGGTGGTCGACGAGACCATGTCCGAGCTGTGGTTGGAACCCGATCTGGAGATGCCGCGCCGGGTGTGCGCCTTCGATCCGGCGGGCAGCACCGTGGTCACCGTGGGCTCGGCCAGCAAGGCCTTCTGGGCGGGCATGCGGATCGGCTGGGTCCGGGCCGCCCCCGATGTGATCCGCAGCCTGATCTCGGCCCGTGCCTACGCCGACCTGGGCACCCCGGTGGTGGAACAGCTCGCCGTGAACTGGCTGATGCGCACCGGGGGCTGGGAGCAGGCCGTGGAACTGCGTCGCAACCAGGCCCGGGAGAACCGGGACGCGCTGGTCGCGGCGGTCCGCCGGGAGCTGCCCGACTGGGAGTTCGAGGTGCCCCGGGGCGGTCTGACCCTGTGGGCCCGCGCGGGCGGGCTGTCCGGCTCCCGACTGGCCGAGGTGGGGGAGCGGCTGGGGGTGCGGGTGCCCTCCGGTCCCCGGTTCGGGGTGGACGGGGCCTTCGAGGGGTACGTCCGGCTGCCGTTCACCGTGGGCGGGCCGGTGGCCGAGGAAGCGGCCCTGCGCCTGGCCGCCGCGGCGAAGCTGGTGGCCACCGGCGCGGGCGCCGCGGGCGAGGCGCCGCGCACCTTCGTGGCCTGATCCCCGGGTCTCCCCGCCCCCGGTGACCCGGCCCGCCCCCGGGCGGCTCTCGGGGGCGGGGAGTACGTACGGGGGCGGTCCCGGGTCAGCGCGGGCCGCCGGCCTCCACACCGGGGGAGCCGCCGGTCGCCGCGGGGGCCTCGCCCTCCGCGGCCGGGGCCGGGGCCGCTCCGGCGTGCTCCAGGGCCTTCGGCGCGGCCACCGGGAGGGCCGCCGTGGTCTCGACGGGATCCGCTTCCCGGCCGTCGGCCGGTCCGGCGGGCGCGTCCGGCTCGTCCGACGCGGCGCGCTGCGGGGCCGCCTGGGCGGGCACCGGCTCGGCCGCGGCCGGCTCGACCTGCCCCCGACGCTCCGGGAGCAGGTCCAGTACGGCCTGCCGGGCGGCCGGTGCGGCGGTGTCGTCGTACGGGTCGGGCGTGGCGGGCACCTGGAGCCGGAGCACCGGGCCCGCGCCGAGCCGGGCGTACCCCCGGCCGGGGGGCACCTCCGTGGCGGGCGTGCTGTGCGGGGCGGCGCCCAGCACGGCGGCGACGCGGTCCGGGGAGACGGGGCCGAGGACCACCCGGGCGCGGGTGCAGGCGAACACCGCCTCCCCGAGCAGCTCCAGGGCGTCGAACTGTTCGGCCACCACCACGGTCACGTTCGCGGCCCGGCCGTGTCGCAGGGCGACTTGGAGCAGGGAGAGCGGGTCGGGGCGGCCCTCCGCGGCCGCGAGGTGGCGCAGCACCCCGGGCCGGTCGAGGAGGATCCACAGCGGCCGGCGGGTGTCCTCGGGGGCGGGGAGCCCGGACTGTCGGGCCCGACCGGCGGCGATGAGCCGCCGCTCGGTCTCGTGCGCGGCCCATTCCAAGGTGGCCAGCGCGCCCGTCAGGCCGCCCTCCACCGCGAGCACGCCGGTCCGACCGGTCAGGCAGGCGTACTCGCCGTGGCCGCCGCCCTCGACGATCAGCACGTCGCCGTGGCGCAGGGCCTGGAGGGCGACGGAGCGGAGCAGGGAGGAGGTGCCGCTGCCCGGTTCGCCGACGGCCAGCAGGTGCGGTTCGGTGGCCCGGACCCCGGTGCGCCAGATCACCGGCGGAAGGTCCCGGACCTCCTCCCCGTCGGTCACGGGCAGGGTGCGGCGCACCTCGTCGGGGTCGGTGAAGCCGAGGACCGTCTCGCCGGGGGCGGTCACCCACCGCTGGGCGGCGATTCCGACGGGCAGCGGGGCGAGCACGCCCATGTCGAGGCGGTTGCCCTCCTCGTCCCAGCCGAAGAGGTACTCGCGGCCGCGCCCGGACTTGGCGTGCAGCAGCTGTTCGATGCGGGCCCGCGCGGCCGGTTCCCCGTCGGTGAAGTAGGCCGGGTAGCGGATCCGCAGCCGGGTCAGCCGGCCCGCGTCGTCGAAGGCGTACTCGCTGAAGGCCCTCTCCCAGTCGCCGCCGTGGGCGAAGAGCGGGCTCGGGTCCTCCGCGAGCGAGAAGTACGGCACCAGGGCCTCGTACAGGGAGGCCAGCCGCTCGGACTCGGCCTCGCCGGGTCCGGTGCGGGCCGGGGTGCGGTCCCGGCCCTGCCAGGCCGCGGCCGCGGCCAGGACCGCCAGGGCCAGGGCGGGACCGTAGGGGATCAGGCCGATCACGAGCAGGCAGGCGGCGACCAGGAAGAGCGTGGGACCGCGCTTGTCCTTGGGGGTCTCCGCCCACCTGCCGCGCCCGGCGGCGGCCAGCAGGCGCAGGCCGCGCCCGATGGTCAACAGGGGGTGGATGACGTCCGTGGCGCTGTCGGCCGCTGTGCGCGCGATCTCGCGGCCCCGGGCCAGCGGGGCGGTGCCGCCGGTGAGGATGCGGGGTAGTGGTCGCCGGGCCACGGGCGTCTCCTGGAGTCGTCGGGTGGTGCGGGCCGGATCAGAGCTTGATGCCGCCGAGGAGCGAGGCGATGCTCGCGGTACTGGCCGTGATGCTCGGCGCGATCGCGGAGCCCGCGAGGAAGAAGCCGAACAGGGCGCAGACGAAGGCGTGGGACAGCTTCATCCCGTCCTTGCGGAAGAAGAGGAAGCAGATGATGCCGAGCAGCACCACGCCCGAGATGTTGAGGACCATCGGAAGTTCTCCTGGTTGGTGGGGACAGTCACCATGAGTACTTCCAGGCTCACGGCAAGTATCAGTGCGATAAAAGGTGCATACGGGTGAATATCCCTGGATTTCACTGGACTGGCCCAGTCCGGCTGGCGGGCGGCGCCGGAGGCTGGTCCCCACCGGCTCCGGGCCCGACCGCTGGTGATCTTTACCTCGGACGGGGCCTGTCATGTCCCGTGACGGGCAGTACTCTGTCGATTCACCCGTACGGACGCAGCGCCGTACCGCCGTGCGTCCGCAGGGCCCGGTGACACTCCAGAGCAAGGACCGGCAGGGCTCGCGCGAGCCCGGGAAGGCGGCACGCCCCATGAACGACCAGCAGCAGCCCACGGGGGCCGGGGCCCCGGACGAGGACGTGGTGGAGCTCGCCACCAAGATCTTCGACCTGGCCCGGCAGGGCGACGCGGAGACCCTGGCGGCCTACGTGGACGCCGGCGTCCCCGCCGACCTCACGAACGACCGCGGCGACACCCTCGTGATGCTCGCCGCCTACCACGGCCACGCCGAGGCCGTCACGGTGCTCCTGGCCCGCGGGGCCGAGGCCGACCGCGCGAACGACCGCGGCCAGACCCCCCTCGCCGGCGCCGTCTTCAAGGGCGAGGAAGCCGTCATCCGGGCCCTGCTCGCGGGCGGTGCCGACCCGGAAGCGGGCACGCCCTCCGCCGTGGACACGGCGCGCATGTTCGGCAAGGCCGATCTGCTGGAGCTGTTCGGGGCCCAGTAGGCCCCGCCCCGGCCCGTGCGCGCAGGCCAGGCCGTAAATGTGGTCGCGGTGCGCAAACCGGCTGGGTCATCATGGCGACGGATCCGGAGTACACCCCGAAGTACGGGGTACGGGGGAATGCTCCGGTCACCGAACTAGAAGGAGAAGGACATGGTCTACGACGAGCGGAAGACGGCGGGCGCCCCGACATGCTGTTACGCGGCCACGTGAATTCCGATTCCCGGTTGCGTCCCCAGCTTGTGATGTGAGGCCATTTCCATGTTCGAACCAGTCATAGCTCCGAGCGGTACCCTGCTCGGCCTCCTCCAGAGAGGCCGCGGCGACGGGACGCTGCACGCGCTGGCCGCCCCGAGGGCCGAAGCCCTCGCCGCGCTCAACAGCTGCGTGACGGCCGACCCGCGCCGCGACTGGCAGGTGGAGAGCCGCTCCCTGTACTACGCACGCCTGTACCTCGACCTCGCCGGCGACCTCGGCGGCATCGAGGCCCACCTCTTCGGCGCCGAGGACCGGCTCGACGAGGAGGAGGGCCGTACCGGGCTCGCCCTGTCCGTACTCGGACACCTCGCCTCCTACGGTCGGGCCGACGCGGTGCTGCTGTTGCGCCGCTACGCCGACACCGGCACCAACTGGGCCTGGGCCCTCGACGAACTCGCCCTGCGCGACGACGACGCCGGCCTGCGCGCCCTGGGCCGCTCCGTGCTGGCCCGCTTCCCCGAGACCCCCGAGGGCGGGGCGCGGCTGGCCGCCGCCGTACGCGACGCCTACGAGCCCCGGCCCTGGCGGCTGTGGGAGGAGTCCCCGAGCTTCGGGGCGCGCCTGCGCGCCGCCCGCGAGCAGGGCTCCTTCGACCGCTGGCAGCGCCAGCTGAGCCCGTCCGGCCCGCAGCCCGGCTGGGGCGTGGCCGCCGTGTTCGCCTGGGCCGAGGAGGGTGCCGAGCGCGGCACCCCGCGGCACGTCCCGGCGGCCCGCTGTCTGGCCGCCGTGGCGGGTCCCGAGGACCGGCCCGAGATCCTGGCCGCCGCGGCGGGCGGCGCGGGCCGGGCCGCCCGGGCCACCGCCCTGCACCACCTGATCCTGGCCGAGCCGGGGAACCCGGCCGTCCTCGACCTCATCGAGGCCGCCGCCGAGGACGAGGCCGTGGTGGCTGCGTTCGAGCGGATGTCCGGGCCCCACGCCCTGGACCGGGCCCGGGGGTGGGCCCACCGGCCCGACGCCCTCGGCGCCGCCGCGGGCCGCAAGCTGGCCGACCACGGCACGGCGGCGGACGCCGCGCTCGTCCTGGGCGCCCTCCGCGAGAGCGTCCGCGCCGACGGCCCCGACGCCGCCGGGCTCTCCGTCCTCGTGGACGGGGCGGGCCGGCTGGGCATCGCCTGCGCCGCGCCCGTGCTGCGGCACGTGTACCGGGAGACCGCCTCCTCGTGGATCCGCGGCCGCGCCGCCCGGGCGCTGGCCGCCACCGACCCCTCCTTCGCCGCGGGTTTCGCCGTCGAATGCCTCTGGGACTGCGAGGAGACCACCCGCGAGGTGGCCGCCGTGCACGCCACCACCGGCGACGCCCGGGTCGTGGACCGGCTCCGGCGCCTGGCCGCCGATCCGGCCGAGGAGGAGGACGTGCAGTCCGCCGTCCGCAGCCGGATCGCTCCGGACCCGCAGCCGATGTGACCGGCCCGATGTGACCGGCCCGGGGGTCCGGCCCGCCGAAGGGGCGGAGCCGACCTCCCGGAGCGGGCGGGCCCGAGCGGACCGGCCGCCGGGATCCACTCGGCCGGCCCGGCCCGTGGCGGGGGCCGGAGGCCGTTCGTGAGCACGGCGGGCCCGGGGCCGACTCCGACCCGGAGGCGTGGGGACGCGCTCCGGTTCACGGGGCCCCCGGGCCCGGCCCACGTTCGGCCCGGCCCGCTTTCGGTCACGGGGTCGTGCGCGGGCCCGTCAGGGGCGTCCAGGGCGTGGTTCAGGGGCGCCCGATCGGCAGGAAGCGCAGGGGCGTGCCCGGTACCGCCTGGGCCGCCGCCGGCAGGTGCTCCGCCGGGACCACCCCGATCACCGGGTACCCGCCGGTGACCGGATGGTCGGCGAGGAACAGCACCGGACGTCCGTCCGGGGGCACCTGCACCGCCCCCAGCACCATGCCCTCGCTGGGCAGTTCGCCCTCCCGGGCGCGGACCAGCGCCGGCCCCTCCGTGCGGAGCCCGATCCGGTTGCCGTCCGCCGACACCCGGTACGGCGTCCCGCCCAGCCCCGCCACCGTCCCCGGCGCGAACCAGTCGTCGCGGGGTCCCGGCAGCAGCGGCAGCACCAGCTCCGCGGGGGGCACCGAGGGCGCCGCGAGCCCGTCCGCGCCCCGGGGCGGACCGTACGGCGCCCCGACCGGCAGGACCGATCCCGTCACCGGCCGGTCCGGGCCCAGCCCCGACAGCAGGTCGGTGGCCCGGCTGCCCAGCACCGCCGGCACGTCGATCCCGCCCGCCACCGCCACGTAGCTCCGCAGGCCGACCACGGGCCGGCCCACCTCCAGCACCGCCCCCGCCGGGACCCGTACGGGCTCCCCCCAGGGGACGGGCCGGCCGGCCACCCGCACCGGGCAGGGCGCCCCCGTCACGGCCACCGTGACGGCGGAGGCCCCGAGGGGCCGCAACGCGACCCCGTCGAGGGTGGTCTCCAGGCCGGCGGCCCCCTCCGGATTCCCGACGAGGCGGTTCGCCAGCCGGTGCGCGGGCGGGTCCAGGGCCCCCGAACGCGGTACCCCCAGGTGGGCGTGGCCCGGCCGGCCCAGGTCCTGGACCGTGGTGAGGGCCCCGGCCCGGATCACCTCCAGCGCACCGCCGGCCCCGCCGGCCGCCGTCGTGCCGGAAGCCGTCGTGCCGGAGGTCGTCGTACCGGGTGCCGTCGTGCCGGAGGCCGTCGTGTCCGATGCCGTCCCGTCCGGCCCCGGGCCGGTGTCGCCCCCGGGTCGCCCGTCCGCCGCCCGCCTCACCGCGCGCCCTCCGTCCCCGCGTCCGCACCGCCGGTCGCCTCCGCGCCGGCAACCGTGTCCGCGCCGGCGTCGGTTGCCGGTGCCGTCCCCGTGTCCGCCCTGAACCGCACCCGGGTGCCCGGCGCGAAGAGCGCCGCGGGCTCCCGGTCCGGGTCCCACAGCACCGCGTCCGTGCTCCCGATCAGCTGCCAGCCGCCGGGGGAGGAGCGCGGGTACACCCCCGCGTACCCTCCGGCCAGGGCCACCGAGCCCGCCGGGACCGAGGTCCGGGGCGTGGCCCGGCGCGGCACCGCGAGCTCCGCGGGGAGTCCGTCGAGGTAGCCGAACCCGGGGGCGAAACCGCAGAACGCCACCCGGAACCCGGTACCGGTCACCACCCGCGCCGCCGCCTCCGGGGACATCCCCCAGAGCCGGGCCACCTCCGGCAGGTCCGGACCGTCGAAACGGACGCCCAGCTCCACCAGCGGCCCCTCGCCGGGCTCCGGCGGCGCCGGCCGCCAACGGGGCAGCTCCGCGGCCAGCCGGTCCGGGTCCGTCACCCCGTCCAGCAGCACCGTGCGGGCCGCCGGCACGATCTCCTCCACCCCCGGCAACTCGCCCGCCGCCCGGCGCCGCAGCAGCTCGGCGTGCAGCGCGGCCACCCGCTCCCCTGACCCCGCCTCCACCAACAGCGCGCGCCGCCCCGCCCGCAGCACCCGCAGGGCGGGTCCGGCGGCGGAAGCCTCCGGCTCCCCGACGGCCCCGCGGGCCCGCGCCGCACCCGCCCCGCGCGGGGGCTCCTCCGTGCCCGCCGGCCCGGTCACGCGAACGACTCCACCCGGACCCCGGCCCCGGTCAGTTCCTCCCGGACCCGACGGGCCAGCGCCGCCGCCCCGGGCGTGTCCCCGTGCAGGCACAGGGAGCGGGCCGCCACCGCCACGGCGCTCCCGTCCGCGGCCGTCACCGCCCCCGTCAACGCCAAGGACCGGGCCTGCGCCACCACCGCCTCCGGCTCGTGCAGCACCGCCCCCGGCTCCCCGCGCGGCACCAGCGTGCCCGCCGCCGTGTAGGCCCGGTCCGCGAAGCCCTCGGCCACCGGCACCAGACCCGCCGTGCCGGCCGCCGCCAGCAGGCGCGACCCCGGCAGCCCCAACACCGGCACCCCCGGCAGCGCCAGCACCGTCCCCGCCACCACCGCGGCCGCCTGCTCCTCGTCGTGGACCGTGCGGTTGTACAGCGCCCCGTGCGGCTTCACGTACGACACCCGGGACCCGGCCGCCCGCGCGAACACCTCCAGCGCCCCGATCTGGTACGCCACCTCGTCGGCCAGCTCGCCGGCGGGCACGTCCATCGCCCGGCGTCCGAAGCCGGCCAGATCGCGGTAGGAGACCTGGGCCCCGATCCGCACCCCCCGCTCCGCCGCCAGGGCGCACACCCGCCGCATCGTGGACGGGTCTCCGGCGTGGAACCCGCAGGCCACGTTGGCGCTGCTGACCACGGACAGCAGGGCCTCGTCCTCGGTCAGCGTCCAGCGGCCGAAACCCTCGCCGAGGTCCGCGTTGAGATCGATCATGGATGCCATGCGGTGAGGGTAGACCGGCCCCCGCCCGGCGGGCCGGCCCCCGCCCGCGCAGGGCCCCGCCGCCGGCCCCGGCGGTCCGCGGGCCCGGGACGAATCCCGCCGTTTGGGTCGTTGTCCGCGGCAGCGCCTACTCTTTCCGTCGTGACCCTTGCTGTACCGGCGAAGACCGTTCCGTCCCCGGCACCGGGCCCGGCCGCCGACGAGGGCCTGGCCCGCCGGCTGCGCGCCCTGGCCTGCACCGCCCCCCTGCACGACCTCGACACCCGCAAGGCCAACCTCGCCGGCGAGTACGGGGTCTACGCCATGGCCGAGGTGGCCCTCGCCGCGATCGACCTGGTCACCCTCCACATGGACTTCGACACCGGCGCCGACCACGAGCAGATAGTGGCCCGCCTGCTGCCCCGCGTCGCCGCGCAGGCCCCCGCCCGGTCCGCCGCCGAGCACGAACGGGTGGCCCGCTGGGTCCTGGAGAACCTGATCAACGTCGGCAGCGTGGACCGCGGCTTCCGCGCCGTCTACGGCACCTTCGGCCCCGACGGGGTCTACGTGCGCCGCGACTACGACTTCAAGCTCATCGAAGAGGTGCCCGGCCACGGCGGCGCGGTCTACCTGCGCACCACCGACGAGGCCGTCAACGTGCTCGTCGGCGCCCTCGACACGGACGTCACCAGCGCCCAGATCGCCGCCGAGGTCAAGCTGGAGGTGCTGATCAGCCGCGGCCGGCTCGCCGACGCCCAGCTCGCCGCCGAGCAGGCCCGGTACCGGACGGTGCAGTACGCCGAGACGCTCCGCCGCACCCTGGAGGCCACCCGCCGCAACGTCCGCGCGGTGGACTGGCTGCAGGCCGTACCGGACATGATCGCCGAGGCCCTGGAGCACGTGGCCGACCGCTACCGCCACGAGAACGCCATCCTCACCAACATCCGCAAGGCCCGGGACGAGGCCGAGGACCCCGACAACAAGCGCCGCGCCGCCGAACTCGTCGACATCGTCAAGGACTGCATCCGCCGCCATACCCAGCTCCAGTCCCGCCTGCTCGACGCAGGGCCGCTGTTCCGCGCCGAACAGGACCGGCAGGCCTTCGCCACCCCCACCGCGCGCACCGGCCTCGACCTGTACGGACAGCTCCTCGCGCCTGTGCTGCCGCTGCCCGTCGAGGACGCCGCCCGCGTCACCGACGCCTGGTTCGCCCGCGGCACCGGCCTGCGCACCCCCGGCTCGGTGCGCGTCGGAGACCTCGTCGACCTGCTCCTGACCCCGCCCCTGGAACGCGAGCACCTCGGCGCCGAGATGCCCGAACCGGACCTCGTGGCCACCCCCGACGACAGCCGGTTCAGCGAGGAGCAGCTGGCCGCCGCCCTCGAACTCCTCGCCCTCCCGCACGACGCCCCGCGCCGCCTCTCCGGGCTGCTCGCCGAGGCCCGCCGCGCCGACGCGGACCTGCCCTACCTGGTGGCGCTGCTCGCGGTGCACGCGGCGAGCCCCGCCGTCGGCACCGCCTACCGGCAGGGCGAGGAGCGGCTCCTGTTCGCCGTGGACGACGGCACGCAGCTCGACGACCCGGAGTTCGGCGGCGCCGACCTGATCGTCGGCACCGCCCTGCTCGACGCGGCCGGGATGGCCGCCGACCGCACGGAAGCCGTGTGAGCCGCCGCCCCGCCCGGCCCGCCACCCCGACCGGCGCCGCACCCGCGGGCACCGCCGCGCCCACCCCAGCACCCGCACCGAACCCCCTGACGAAAGCCGAGGACCAGCAGCCGTGAGCGAGGACCACGCCGAGCACCCCGCGTGGAGCGAGCCCGGGACCACCCCCGGTCCCGCCGCGACCACGCCCGCCGCCGGCGCCGCCCCGGCGACCGCCGGCGGCACCGGCCCCGCCGGACCGGTGACCCCCGCCGACGCCGCCGACGCCGCCCGGCTGGTCTCCTTCGGCCTCCAGCCCAAGCTGCTGCCCGCCCGCGACGCCGAGTACGCCGAACTGCTGCGCCGCTACCGCGAGGACACCGCCTTCGCCCGCCTCGCCGACGCCGTGGCCACCGGTCTCGGCCTGGTCGTCCTGGAGGTCTCCCCGCGCGCGGGCATGGCCGTCACCGCCGGAGAGGACTCCGTCTTCGCCGTCCGCATGGGCGACTACGCGCGTCGCGCCGCCGCCGACTCCGGGGACCGCTTCCTCCACGGACTGGCCCACCTGGCCGTGGCCGCCCTGGCCTTCCCCCGCCCCGAGGACCTCGCCGACGACGGCTACATCGGCCGGATCAGCGTGCACGGCGTCGACGGATTCGTCCGCCAGGCCTGCCGCCGCCTGGAGGAACGCGCCGCCGAACAGGGCGAGAACACCGACCCGACCACCGGCGCCCCCGGACTGGAGGCCGCCTGGCGGGTCTACGCCCGGCGCAGCGCCACCGGCGCCACCAAGGACGCCCGCCGCCTCGCCGGCTCCACCACCGGCATCGTCGGCAAGGCCGTGGCCTTCCTCACCGACTCCGGCTTCCTCCAGCGCACCGGCGACGAAGGCGGCGGCACCTACCGGACCACCCCCCGCTACCAGCTCCAGGTCCGGGACATGGCCGGCAGCGCCGCCCTGGCCGAACTCCTCGAACTGGGCGTGGTGTCCGTGACGGACGGCACGGCCACCCTGCTGCCGCCCCCCGAGGGCGACGACCTGGACCTGGCCGCCGACGCCGGACTGCCCTTCCACTCCTGACCCGCCTCCCCGGGGCCCGTACCGCGCCCGGGGAGTCCCGCACCGCCTGCCGTCACCGAAGACACCACGAGAGTCCGCCGCCATGTACGAGCTGTCCCGGATCCGCCTCTACTCCATCGGACCCGCCGGTGCGCGCTACGCCGACACCGTGCTGGACCTGCGCGGCGTCGGCGCCCCGGTGCCCCACCCGGCGCCCCAGCAGGCGGAGTTCTTCGAGAGCGAGCCCACCGGCCCGCCGCGGCGCCCGGCCCCGGCCGGCGTGCTGTTCCTGGAGAACGGCGGCGGCAAGTCCGTCCTGCTCAAGCTGATCTTCTCGGTGATGCTGCCGGGCCACCGCAACACCCTCGGCGGGGCCAGCTCCGGCGTGCTCCGCAAGTTCCTCCTCGCCGAGGACTGCGGCCACGTCGCCCTGGAGTGGCAGCACACCCTCACCGGCGAGTGCGTGGTCGTCGGCAAGGTCAGCGAATGGCGCGGCCGCCAGGTCTCCAACGACCCGCGGAAGTTCGCGGAAGCCTGGTACTCCTTCCGCCCCGGCCCCGGGCTCAGCCTGGACTCCCTGCCGGTGGCCGAGTCCCAGGGCGTCCGCCCCCTCGTCGAGGGCGCCTCCGCGGCCCGGGGCCGCCGCCGCACCATGAAGGGCTTCCGCGACGCCGTCACCGAGGCGGGCAAGGCGTACCCGCACCTCGACGTCTTCTGGGAAGAGATCCACGACCGCTGGAACGAACACCTCGGCGACCTCGGACTCGACCCCGAACTCTTCCGCTACCAGCGCGAGATGAACGCCGACGAGGGCGAGGCCGCGGGCCTGTTCGCGGTCAAGAAGGACTCCGACTTCACCGACCTGCTGCTCCGCGCCGTCACCGACACCCGCGACACCGACGGCCTCGCCGACCTCGTGCACGGCTTCGGCAACAAGCTCGGCCGCCGCGCCGAACTCATCGCCGAACGCGAGTTCACCGCCGGGTCCGTGGACCTCCTCACCCGCATCGTCGACGGCGGCGCGGCCCGCGCCCGCACCCGCGACGTCCACGCGGGCGCCGAACGCCGCACCCGCGCCCTGGCCCGCCGGCTCTCCGCCCGCGCCGCCGGGGAACGCGGCCTCGCCGCCGACCTCGCCCAGCGGGTCACCGCCGCCGCCCACCAGGTCACCGAAGCCGAGGGCGCCCGCGGCCGCAGCTCCCTGATCGCCGCCGAACTCGCCTACCGGCACGCCTCCCTGGCCCTGGGCGGGGCCGAGAAGGCCGCCGCCGCGCAGAAGCGGGAGCTCGCCGACGCCCGTACCCTCGCCGCCGCCTGGCAGGCCGCCGAGGCCGTGCTCCGCCACCGCGCCGCCGCCGACCGCTCGGCCCGCGTCGCCGCCGCCATCCGTGAGGCGGAACGGGACGCCGCCCCCGCCCTCGCCGCCCGGGCCGCCGCCGCGGCCGACCTGGTCCGCGCCCTGCACACCGCCGCCGAGGAGGGCGAGGAGGTCGCCAACGAGGAGGAGGAGCGGTCCACCGCCCTCCAGAGCGCCGCCGAGGACGCCCACCGGGACGCCACCGCCGCCGCCACCGGTGCCCAGCGGGCCCGCAGCGAGGCCGAACACCTGCGCCAGCGGCTCGCCGAGGTCGAGGCCGAGACCGCCGAGGCCGTCCGCGCCGGCTGGCTCGACGACACCGCCCCCGACGCCGACCCGGCCCGTGCCGCCCTCGCCGCCAGCGATGCGGAGAAGACCGCCGTCGCCGCCTGGGACGAGGCCCGCGAGGCCGCCCGCCGCACCGCCGAGACCGCCCGCGAGGCCGCCGCCGCCGAGAACCGCGCCGAACTCACCGCGGCCCGCGCCGCCGACGCCGCCCGCGCCGCCGGCACCGCCCACGAGGGCGAACGTCGCACCGCCGCCGCCCTCGCCGCCGAGACCCGCCTCGCGGAACTCCTCGGTCTGCCCACGACCGCCCCGGAGCCCGGGGCCGAGGACGCCCCCCTGACCGCGGAGGACCTCGACCGCGCCGCCGAGGAACTGCGCGGACTCCTCGACGGTCAGGTCACCACGGCCGAGCGGCGACTCTTCGAACTGCGCACCGCCGCCGCGGACGACGCCCGCATCCTCGGCGCCCTCGGCGACGGTGGCCTGCTGCCGCCCGGCCCCGACGTCCTCGCCACCGTCGAACACCTCGGCGAGCACGGCATCCCGGCCCTGCCCGGTTGGCGCTACCTCGCCCAGTCCGTGGCCCCCGCCGACCACGCGGCCGTCCTCGCAGCCCGCCCCGAGCTCGTCGACGGCGTCATCATCACCGACCCCGACAGCCACGCCCGGGCCCGCGAGGTCCTGGCCGCCGCCGCGCTGCTGCCCCGCTCCGCCGTGGCCGTCGGCACCGCCGCCGCCCTCCTCGCCCCGGTACCGGCCGCGGACACCGGCACCGACACCGGCGTCTTCCTCGTCCCGCCGAACCCGGCCATGCACGACGAGCACGCCGCCGACGAGGAACGCCAGGCCCTGCGCGAGCGCGCCGCCGCCCGCGACACCGGGATCCGGGACCTCGCCGCCCGCCTCGCCGGGGACCGCGCCCTCGCCGCCCGCCTCGCCTCCTGGCGCACCGGCTGCCCGGCCGGCCGCCTCGCCGAACTCGCCGCCGCCGCCGAGGCCGCCGCCGCCTTCGCCGAGGAGACCGAGGCCGAACTCGCCGAGACCCGCGCCGTCCGCGCCGAAGCCGAGGAGTCGGCCGCCGACGCCGCCCGGGTCCGCGACGAACGGCAGGAGACCGCCCAGCGCGCCCGCCGCTCCGCCGACGCCCTCGCCGGACTCGCCTTCCGGCTCCGCGAACGCGCCGGCTGGCAGGTCCGCCTGCGCGAACTCGCCGACGAGGCGACCGAGTCCGAGGCCCGCGCCGAGGTCTGCCTCGACCGCGCCCGCGCCGCCGACGAGGACCGCCGGGCCGCCCAGCGGGCCGCCGACGACGCCCGCCGCACCGCCCGCGCCCTGCGCGCCGAGCGCGCCGAGATCGCCGGGGCCCCCGATCCGCTCCCCGAGAGGCCCGCGGACGCCCCCCGCACCGCCCTGCCCGCCCTCCGCGAGGCCTACCGCTCCGCCTCCCGCCTGTACGAGAAGGTCGGCGTCGGCGCCGACCTGCGCGCCGAGCAGGCCCGCGCGGAGAGCGACGAGAGCGCCGCCACCGCCGAGCTCGACCGGCTCTCCAACAAGGTCCGCACCCGCGCCGCGCAGCTCCTCGAAGGCACCGACGGCGCCGACGGCCCCTCCCGCCAGGCCGCCGCCGCCCGCGCCGAGGCGCAGGTACAGCTCCTGGAGACCCGCGCCACCGCCGCCAGCGAGCAGCTCGGCCGGCTCCGCGGCGAGGCCGAACGCCTCGCCCCCGCCGACGGCGGCGCCCACACCGAACTCCCCGAGGACGGGGTCCCCGCCGACGTGGCGCAGGCCCAGTCCCTGCTCCGTGCCGCCTCCGCCCGACTCGCCTCGCACAGCGCGGCCGTGGAGACCGCCAAGGCCGCCCACGCCGAGCTCCTGCGCGCCCACCGCACCGCCGAGGACGGCGCGGGCGGTTTCGACGAGACCGCCGCCCTCCTGCGCGACCTGCTCCGGGACCAGCACCAGGAGGACGAGGAGCAGGAGCCCGGCCCGTACCCGGGCAGCCTGGAGGAGGCCCGCCGGTCCGCGGCCGAGGCCCGCCGCTCCCTGCGCGGCTGCGCCGCCGACCTGTCCGCCGCCGAGGCCGCCGTCCGCGAGGCCTCCGACGTGCTGGTCCGGCACGCCAATTCCACCCGCTACGAACAGGTCCGCACCCCGGCCCGGCAGCAGATCCGCGAACTGCCCGCGGCCGCCCTGCCCGAGCACGCCGCCGCCTGGGCCGCGGCCTTCGCGCCCCGGCTGCGGGTCCTCACCGACGAGTTGGCCCAGCTGGAGCGCAACCGCGACAGCATCGTGGACCGGCTCCGCGGCCTGGTGGAGTCCGCGTTGGCCACGCTGCGTTCCGCCCAGCGGCTGTCCCGGCTCCCGGAGGGCCTGGGGGAGTGGTCCGGGCAGGAGTTCCTCCGGATCCGCTTCGAGGAGCCCGACCAGGCCACCCTCACCGAACGGCTCGGCGAGGTCATCGACGAGGCCACTCGGTCCGCCGTCCGCCGCAACACCGCCTTCGGCGAGGGCCGCCGCGACGGCATGTCCCTGCTGCTGCGCGGGGTGCAGGCGGCCCTGGAGCCCCGCGGGATCGCCGTGGAGATCCTCAAGCCGGACGCCGTCCTCCGCGCGGAGCGGGTCCCGGTCGGGCAGATGGGCGACGTCTTCTCCGGCGGCCAGCTCCTCACCGCCGCCATCGCCCTGTACTGCACCATGGCCGCGCTCCGCAGCAACGACCGCGGCCGCGACCGGCACCGGCACGCGGGCACGCTCTTCCTGGACAACCCGATCGGCCGAGCCAACGCCACCTACTTGCTGGAACTCCAGCGGGCCGTGTCCGACGCCCTCGGCGTGCAGCTGCTCTACACCACGGGCCTCTTCGACACCACGGCCCTGGCGGAGTTCCCGCTCGTCATCCGGCTCCGCAACGACGCCGACCTGCGGGCCGGCCTGAAGTACATCAGCGTGGAGGAGCACCTGCGCCCGGGGCTGCCGCAGCCCGACCCGGAGGGCGAGAAGGTGCACGGCGAGATCACCGCCACCCGGATGTTCCGCCGGGGGCCGGCCGCGGCCGTCGGCACGGAGGACCGGGCGGGCGCAGGGACCCCCGAGCGGGACTGAGCCCCCTCGGGCGGGCCGGCACACCCGGAGCCGACCCCCCGGCCCGGCCGCGCGCCGGGGCACACCCGCCGGCGGGACGGCCCGTGCCGGCACCCACCGGGCGGCCGGTGCCCGGCCCCGGACGGGTGGGTCCGGACGGGACGGTCCGGCCGCGGGTGAACCGGTCTCGGGCTCCCGCCCACCTCTCAGCCCGCGGTGCGGGCCCGGCCCAGCTTCCCGCCGCGCTGCGCTGTGCGGGCGGCCCGTCGGGCCCGACGCCGTTCCCGGCGCAGCCGCCGGGCGGTGCTGGCGGGCACCGAGATCACGCCGTACCGCTGGTGCCACGCCTGGCGCGTGATCCACACGTCCAGCACGCCCCAGGTGGCCACGACGGTGGCGGCGACGGCCGAGACCACCATCGGGAAGGCCAGCCAGGACCCGGCGACCGCCAGGTAGAAGGCCGTCGAGCCGGCCATCAACATCACCGACACCAGCAGCACGGCCCGCACCGCCGCCTTGCGCACCGGATCGGGCATCCTGCGCCGCCCGACCGGCTCCTCCACCCACAACGGAGCCCGCGCGGGGCCCGGCTCCCGGGGCACGCCCTCGGCGCCCCCCGATCCGTCGCGCGAGGTCCCCGAGCGGTACGCGCGCTCCGGTCCGCGGTCCTGCCCGTGCTCCGGTCCGTTCTCCGCCGTCCTTGCGGCGCCGAACTTCTCCCTGCCCATGGTCCGTTCACTCCCCAGCCTGCGGCTCCCCACGCCGCCCCTGCACTGATAGACGCACGAGTGCCCCCGGAGATTCCCGCGGAACGCATAATTCCAGCCAACTGCCGGAGTCGGGGAACCGAGGCCGCACCAGGTGTCATGTGACACATTTCGGGCCGCTCGTGACGGGAGCTATCGGACAACTCGTGATCTTCGTCCGGGGGTGAGGCCGAAAACGTCCGGACACCCCTTCGAGTTGGTTCCGGGGCAGTAGTAGGCTCACGCCGTTTATTGACGGAACACCGACCCCGCAGGCGGGGGTTGAGCTGGGGGAGGCCATGCGCTTTCGCGGGAAGTCCATCCGCCGGAAGATCGTGGCGCTGCTGCTCGTGCCGCTGCTCTCCCTGTCCGCGCTCTGGGGATTCTCCACGGTCCTGACGGGTCGTGAGGCGGCCCAGCTCCTCGACGTCGCCTACGTCATCGAGAAGGTCGGCTACCCGATCGAGGACGTGGCCCGCGCCATCCAGAAGGAGCGCCGCCAGACCCTCGTCCTCCTCGGCGACCCGCGCACCTCCCAGGCGTCCACCGAGCTGACCCGCCGCCGCGAGGACACCGACCGGATCGTCCGTACCCTCAGCGCCGACGCCCGCGACCCCGAGGTCGCCGAAGAGCTCTCCGACGACTCGGCCCGCCGGCTGGAGTCGATCCTGGAGGCCCTGGACGGCATCGAGTCCCTGCGCCGCTCCGTGGACCGCACCGAACTGGAGCCCGCCCAGGCCCTGGAGCTGTACAACCGGCTCGTCGACCCCTGCTACGCCTTCCTGATGAACCTCCACGCGCTGGAGAACGTCGAGATGGACAAGCAGGGCCGCGCCCTCGTCGGCATCACCCGCGCGCGCGAGGTCCTCTCCCGCGAGGACGCCGTCATCGCCGCCGCCCTCGCCGCCCGCAACGTCGGCGCCCAGGACGCCCGGCTGGTCTCCGACTACGCCGCCAACCGCGCCCTGCTGTACGAGTTCAACCTCGGCATCCTGCCCGCCGCCGACCGCACCCTCTTCGAGCAGTACTGGCGCGGCCCGGTCACCCAGCCGCTGCGCGACGCCGAGGAGCGGGTCATCGCCGCGGCCGGCACCCAGCGGCCCCGCGGCCTGACCGCCGCCCAGTGGGACGAGACCGCCGGCCGCGTCCTCGACGACCTCGCCGAGATGGGCACCGCCGCCGGCGACCGCTACCAGGACCGGGTGGCCCCGGTGGCCCGCGGCGTGGTCCTCCGGGCCGTCGCCACCGCCGTCCTGGGCTTCCTCGCCCTCGGTTTCTCCCTCTTCCTGTCGGTGCGCGTCGGCCGCGAACTGATCCGCGACCTCTCCCGGCTCCGCAAGGAGGCCCACGAGGTCTCCGGCGTCCGACTGCCCGCCGTGATGCGGCGCCTCGCCGCGGGCGAACAGGTGGACGTGGAGACCGAGGCCCCCCGCCTGGAGTACGAGAAGGACGAGGTCGGCCAGGTCGGCCAGGCCCTCAACACCCTCCAGCGGGCCGCCGTGGAAGCCGCCGTCAAGCAGGCCGAGATGCGCCGCGGGGTCTCCGAGGTCTTCGTCAACCTCGCCCGACGCAACCAAGTCCTCCTGCACCGGCAGTTGACCCTGCTCGACACCATGGAGCGGCGCACCGAGGACACCGAGGAGCTCGCCGACCTCTTCCGCCTCGACCACATGACCACCCGCATGCGCCGGCACGCCGAGGGCCTGGTGATCCTCTCCGGCGCCGCCCCCTCCCGCCAGTGGCGGCGCCCCGTCCAGCTGATGGACGTGGTCCGCGCCTCCGTGGCCGAGGTCGAGGACTACGAGCGCATCGAGGTGCGGCGACTGCCCCGGATCGGCATCACCGGCCCCGCCGTCGCCGACGTCACCCACCTCGTCGCTGAACTCCTGGAGAACGCCACGGTGTTCTCGCCCCCGCACACCGCCGTGCAGGTGCACGGGCAGCGGGTGGCCAACGGCTTCACCCTGGAGATCCACGACCGCGGCCTCGGCATGAACGCCGAAGCCCTCCTCGACGCCAACCTCCGCCTGGCCGAGACCCCCGAGTTCGAACTCTCCGACACCGACCGGCTCGGCCTCTTCGTGGTCAGCCGGCTGGCCCGCCGCCACGGGGTCCGGGTGTCCCTCCAGCCCTCCCCGTACGGCGGCACCACCGCCGTGGTCTTCCTCCCTGCCGGCCTGCTCACCGAGGCCCCGGAGACCGACGGCGCCGGCTTCCGGCTGGACGGCGCCGCCGGCGCGGGCCGCCCCGGCCTCACCGGCGTGCCCGCCCAGGGCCGGCCCGGCCCCGCCCCCGCCCTCGACGCCCCCCTGGACGGCCCCGTCGAACTGGAGGCCCCCGTCGGCGTCCTGGGCCTGGGCCGCCGCGAGGACGGTCCGGCCGCCGCGGACGGCCCCGACGCGCTGGACGAGGGCCTCCTCGGCCCCATCCCCGGCCTCGACGGCTTCTCGGTCCGGCCCCGCGGCGGAGTCCTCGGCTCCGGCCGCGACCTGCCCGGCCCGCGCGGAGTCGACCCCTCCGAGCACGTCCCGCGCACCCCCGCGGCCCCCACCGGCCCGGTCCGACCCTCCGCCCCCCGCCCGGCGGAGCTCGCGGAGGAGGACGAGGTCCGCTCCGGCGAGCCGGCCCCGCTGCCGCGCCGCCGCCGCACCCCGACCCTCGTGGCCGACCACGGCCGTCGCGTCGGGATGCGCCCCGTGACGGTGGTGCGTCCCGCCGCCGAGGACACCGTCCGCCCCACCCGGGCCGCCCCGGGCACCGAGCGCCCCGCCGAGGCCCGGCCGTCGGCGGGCAGCGGCCCCGGCACGATCGGCGGTCTGCCCCGTCGCGTCCGCCAGGCAAGCCTCGCCCCGCAGCTCAAGACCGCCCCGGCCGACCGGCCTGTCCGCTCGACGGCCCCCGCCGAGGACCGCGACGCCGAAGAGGTGCGCAGCCGCATGTCGGCCCTGCAACGCGGCTGGACGGCGGCCCGCCGCGAACACGGCACCACCTCCGGCCCCGGCGGCCCCGCCGCGGCCGGCACCGGACCCGAAAGCCGGAACGGCACCGGCCGCTCACGCACCGACGGCCGCGAAGACGGCCGGAACGCACCAGGAACCGAACCGGAGGGGGACGGTCGATGACCGCACCGCAGACCACAGGGCACGACGCAGGCAGCCACGCACCGGGCCGCCTCAACTGGCTCCTGGACGAACTCGTCGACCGGGTCGGCAGCATACGCAAGGCCGTCGTCCTCTCCGGGGACGGCCTCGCCACCGGCAGCTCCAAGGCCCTCACCCGGGAGGACAGCGAACACCTCGCCGCCGTCGCCTCCGGCTTCCACAGCCTCGCCAAGGGCGTGGGCCGCCACTTCGACGCCGGACAGGTCCGCCAGACCGTCGTGGAGCTGGAGGACGCCTTCCTCTTCGTCACCGCCGCCGGAGACGGCAGCTGCCTGGCCGTGCTCGCCGACGCCGACTCCGACGTCGGCCAGGTCGCCTACGAGATGACCCTCATGGTCAAGCGCGTCGGCGACCACCTGGCGACCGCGCCGCGCACCGGACTGCCCGCCGGCGGGTGAGTCGGACCGCATGAGCGCATCAGGTCAGGGCCGGCCGGACCACGGCCCGCACGGCCCCGAGGCCCCCGCCGAACCGGTCGGCGGGCTCCCCGGCGACCCGTCCGAGGCGGGGGAGCCCGCCCACTGGTTCGACGACGAAGCCGGGCCCGTGGTCCGCCCCTACGCGATGACCCGGGGCCGCACCGGCCACACCGGCAGCCACCGCCTCGACCTGATCGCCCTGGTGGTGGCCGAACCGGCCGCCGAGGACCCGGTCTGGGACCAGGTCCTGTCCCCGGAGCACGCCCACATCCTCGGGCTCTGCCTGGCCCGGCCCCAGTCGGTCGCGGAGCTCGCGGCCGGACTGGACCTGCCGGTGGGCGTGGTCCGGGTGCTGATCGGTGACCTGGCCGAGGAGGACCTCGTCCACGTCACCCGGCCGGTCCCCCCGGCCGAACTGCCCGACGAATCCGTACTCCGCGAGGTGATCGATGGCCTTCGGGCGCTCTAGCCGGCTGACCGCCGTCGGCGGCACAGGCACGCACACGTCCCGGCCGGTGGAGCCGCTGGCCCTGAAGATCCTGGTGGCGGGCGGCTTCGGGGTGGGCAAGACCACCCTCGTCGGCGCCGTCAGCGAGATCCGCCCGCTCCGCACCGAGGAACGCCTCTCCGAGGCGGGCCGCCCGGTGGACGACACCGGCGGGGTGGAGGCGAAGGACACCACCACCGTGGCCATGGACTTCGGCCGGATCACCCTCCGCGAGGACCTGGTCCTCTACCTGTTCGGCACCCCCGGGCAGAACCGCTTCTGGTTCCTGTGGGACGAGCTGGCCCAGGGCGCCCTCGGCGCCGTGGTCCTCGCCGACACCCGGCGCCTGGAGGACTGCTTCGCCGCCGTGGACTACTTCGAGCGGCGCGCGATCCCCTTCCTGGTCGCCGTGAACTGCTTCGACGGCGCCGAACGGCACGCGGTGGACACCGTCCGCCGGGCCCTCGACCTGGACCCGCACGTGCCGCTGCTGCTGTGCGACGCCCGGTCCCGGGAATCCGTCAAGGAGGTGCTGGTCGGAGTGGTCGAGCACGCCCTCTCCGTGTCCCGCGCCCGGCGCCGTCCGGCCCGCGTCTGAGGGGTCCCCCCCACGGAACCGCGCAGGTGCCGGTCCGGCCCGGCGCGGCCGTGGGGATGCGGCCCGTACCCCCGCCGACTGGGGTACGGGCCGCGGCTCTCGTGGGGGGCCACAGCTCCGGGTGCCCGATGTGGGCCCGTGGACTGTGGAGGCAGTGTTCACCTGCCGTGAACAGGCGTCAAGCACTCGCACAACGGTCGGTTCCGCGCACACGGGTCGGCCGCCGCATCCCGGCCACTCCGGGGCGCCCGCCGCGCCGCCCCGGAGCGTGCCCCGGGGCTCTCGTGCGGGCGCGCGCCGTCACCGGGCCCCCGCCACCGCGACGATCGCCGAGCCGTGCCCGAACAGCCCCTGGTTCGCGGCCAACCCGGCCCGCGCCCCCGGCACCTGCCGGGCCCCCGCGGTGCCCCGCAGCTGCCAGGTCAGCTCGCACAGCTGGGCCAGGGCCTGGGCGGGCACGGCCTCCCCGAAGGAGGCCAGTCCGCCGCTCGGATTGACCGGGATCCGCCCGCCGGGCCCGGTGGCGCCCTCCCGGAGCAGCTTGGCCCCCTCGCCCTCCGCGCACAGCCCGATGTCCTCGTACCACTCCAGTTCCAGGGCCGTGGACAGGTCGTACACCTCCGCCAGGGACAGCTCCTCCGGCCCCAGCCCCGCCTCCTCGTAGGCGTCCCGGGCCAGGGAGGACCGGAAGCTCCCGGGGACCGGCCCGGACGGGGGCGCGGGATCGGTGCCGATGTCCGGGAGGTCGGGGACGGTCCTGGGGTACTGCGGGGTGATCGTGGACACCGCCCGGATCCGCACCGGGTCCGCGACCCCCCGCGACCGCGCGAAGTCCGTGCTGCACAGGACCACGGCCGCCGCCCCGTCGGAGGTGGCGCAGATGTCGAGCAGCCGCAGCGGGTCCGCCACCACGGCGGACTCCGCCACCTCCCGGGCACTGACCGCCTTGCGGTACCGGGCGTTCGGGTTGGCGGCCCCGGCCGCCGCGTTCTTCACCTTGACCAGCGCGAAGTCCTCGGGGGTGTCCCCGTACAGGGCCATGCGGCGGCGGGCGTACAGCGCGAAGTAGGCCGGGTTCGTGGCGCCGAGCGCCCGGAACCGGATCCAGTCCGGATCGTCGGGCCGGTCCCCGCCCGCCGGCGCGAAGAAGCCCTTGGGCGCGGAATCGGCCCCCACCACCAGCACCACGTCCGCGAGGCCGGCGAGGATCTGGGCCCGGGCCGCGCCCACCGCCTGGGCCCCGGAGGCACAGGCGGCGTACACGCTGGTCACCCGGGCGCCCTGCCAGCCGAGTGCCCGCGCGAAGCTGGCTCCGGCCACGTACCCCGGGTATCCGCAGCGGACGGTGTCCGCCCCGACCACGGACTGCACGTCGGTCCAGTCCAGGCCGGCGTCGGCGAGCGCGGCGCGGGCCGCGACGGTGCCGTACTCGACGAAGTTCCGGCCCCACTTGCCCCAGGGGTGCATGCCGACCCCGAGGACCGCCACGTCAGCGCCCACGACCGCCCCCGTCCCGACCGCCCGCGGTCTCCCGTTCGGACGGGTCCGCCACCGGCCGGAAGTGCCAGGTGGTCCACACGGTCTCCGCGTCCTCGCCCAGCACCCCGGGCACGGCCTCGACCGTCATCCCCACCGCGAGGTCCGCCACCGTCACCCCGGGAGCCGCCTGCCCGAGCACGATGATCCGCTCGGCCGCCAGCTCCACCGCGAGCAGGGTGTACGGCTCCCAGGGCACGGCCGGGTCGGAGAGGTACGGCGCGGGCGGCCGGTACCGGCCGTCGGTGTAGGACCACACCGTGCCCCGCCGCGACAGCGGCACCTCCGTCAGCTCGGTACCCGCGCAGCGGGGATCCCGGCAGAAGGAGTCCTCGCGCGGGAAGAACACGGCGCCACAGGCCGCGCAGCGGGTCCCCAACAGCCGGAACGCGGCGTCCGACTCGGGTGCTTCGGTGAACCATCCGGCCACGACCGGTGTGCGTGTGCGCGCCAAGACCCCTCCAGGGCCGCCGTGGAAACAACTTCTGACGGAACGTCAGAAGTCTGCCACGGGCTCCCCTTCCGCCGCGAGCCACTTGGCGGCGGTCTCCGCGAGCTCGGCGTCCCGCCCGGCGAGCATCATCCGGATCATCTGCGCGTCCCCGCGCAGCGACCACAGCGGATGCCCGAAGGTCGCCGGATTGTTCCCCTCGATCAGGAAGTGCGCCGGCCAGGCCGCCCCGTACCCGAGCACCGGCAGGGCCAACGCGTACCGCCGCCGCCCCCGCGCCAGCCCGTAGGCCGTCACCGCCACCCCGGTCAACGTCCCCACGAGATGCACCCACCGCGTGGCCGCCTTGGAGTGCATGGCCACGTAGTAGGGCCAGAACTCCTCGTACGAGCCGAACGCCCGTCCCTCACTCTTCTCCGTCATGAGGGGCAAGCTACCGACGCACGCGCCGCACGTGAACAGCCCCGGCAGCCGGGGCACGTCCGGTCTCCACCGGAGGCAATGCCAGCCCCGCCGGAGGCACACCCCAGCCCCGCCGGGGGCGCAATTCCAGCCTCGCCGGCGATTGAGGCGCGGGGGTCCGGGGGCGGAGCCCCCGAAGGGGTCCGGGGCGTAGCCCCGGTATCGGGAAGGGGCGGGGCGGGGAGAAGGCCCCGCGCAGCGGGCCCCCCCCCCCCCCCGGCCGCCCCC